>JANOKV010000637.1:0-5224 GCA_031419415.1 Hyphomicrobiales bacterium
GCGGAGCGGTGTCTTGCAACTGGTCGAACGGAGCCCTCGGCGCGGTGTCCTGGATTTGATCGAAGGGAGCGCGCGGTGCGCTATCCTGGAGCTGATCGAACGGCTTCGTCTGTGCCGAAGCGATTGTCGCGGACCCCAGCATGAGGGCTGCGGCGAATAAACTGATCGAAGCGCGTGCCATGATAAACGGTCTCCATATTTTGTGAGTAAATACAATCCGCTCGTGTTGCATTGGTTCCCTGGTTGCGCAGACGAAACGGAACCGAACGCAAGCTCCCGGCTTCGATCTGACAGACCGCAGGACCCCGTGCACGCCAGAGCTGAACGTGCGACGTGGTAGCCCCAAAGTGCACGCAGACGGCGACAGCCGAGCCGCCCGCGTGCTTTACTGCGACCCACCACCATTCGGGGAAATCGAGGAGACGCCGACAATGAGCCCACGCATCGTCCTAGTGCCACCATCGGCGCAGACGGCCGAACTCGCCCGCGCCATCGCGCCGACGGGTTTCGAGCTCGTCATGCCCAAGGACGATCCAGGCGAGATCAGGGCCGTGCTCGACAAGGCCGAGTACATGATCTGTTATCCACACGTCAAAATGGACGACGCGTTCCACAAGGCCGCGCCCAACCTCAAGCTGATCCAGCTGCTGTCTGCGGGCTATGACGCGGTCGACCTCAATGCGGCGCGGCGCGCCAAGGTGCCGGTCGCCAACAACGGTGGCGCCAACGCCATCTCGGTCGCCGAACACGCGATGATGCTGATGCTGACGGTGGCGCGCAAAGTGGTCTGGCAGCATGCCAGCGTGGCGGGCGGTCGCTGGCGCGGAAACGGCCCACCGCCGACCATGTACGAGCTTTACGACAAAACGCTCGGCATCGTGGGGCTGGGCAACATCGGCAAGAAAGTCGCGCGCCGGGCCAAGGCCTTCGGCATGAACGTCGAGTATTACGACGTGAAACGGTTGAGCGAGGACGAAGAAGACGCGCTCGGCGTCAAATTTCGCTTGCTGCGCGAACTGATGCGGCGCTCCGATTTCGTGTCGCTGCATACGCCGCTGAACGAGGCGACCCGGCACCTGATCGGCGCGGCCGAACTGGCGCTGATGAAGCCCTCCGCAATCATCGTCAACACCTCGCGCGGGCCGGTCATCGACGAGCGGGCGTTGCATGAAACGCTGGCTGCGCACAAGATTTTCGGCGCGGGCCTCGACGTCTTCGATCAAGAACCGCCGCCGTCGAACAATCCCTTGTTCAACCTCGACAACGTGGTGTTGACGGCCCATTTCGCCGGCCCAACGTCGGACAACCACACCGCTCGGTTCCGCAACGCCTTCGACAACGCACAACGCATGGCGCGCGGCGAAAAGCCCTTCTGGGTCGTGCCGGAACTGGTGGAACTCGTTCGGTAAACGAAACATCGCCGAGCGCTTCGGCTCGTGCCCTGCCAACACGGCGCTTGCCGCAGCGTTGGCCAACCCCTAGACCCACGACATGGCAATCCAACCGGTGCACGCATATCTTTGGGGGCCGTACTCGCGCGCCTGCGCGGCAGCGGCCGTGGCGACGTTCGTCGTGGACCAGTTCCATAAGGCGTGGATGCTGTTGGGTATGGGCATTCGCGATCTCGGCCGGGTGACAGTCACGCCATTTCTGGACTACGTGTTCGTGCTCAATCGCGGCGTCAGCTACGGTTTGTTTCCCGGCGCCGGGCAATTGCCGCTGACGCTCTTTGCGCTGGCGACGTCGCTGGCTCTTTGGGTCTGGGTGGCGCGCACGGGCTCGGGGCGATTAATGGGGATAAGCCTGGGATTGGTGATCGGCGGTGCGTTGGGCAATGCGTTAGATCGTGTGCTGCACGGCGGCGTGGTCGATTACTTCTCTCTGCACGCTTTCGGGTTTTACTGGTACGTCTTCAACATCGCAGATGCCGCGATCGTTGCCGGGGTTCTCGGGCTCTTGTATGAGTCCATGATTGCGAATCGAAGTCGCAATGATGCCTCGAATGGCGCGCAAAATGGGACTAGCGGCATCGCTGGACGGGGCGACGATCGGGGTTGACGACGGGACGGTGCACCGCTGTACCGCGGCGCAATGGATGCTTGCGCATCGAAAATTCGGGGAGCACGACACATGATCAGGAATGCGAGCAGGGTGCGGGGCCTCGTCGTCGCCGTTCTCACCGCGCTGAGTGCGTCGACCTTGGGTGGTTGCGGCGGCGTCGATGGTGTCGACTTCAACGGCAAGATTTTCGAAGCGGTCGGCCTGTCGACGGGCGCGCTGGGTAAAAAGACCGAGGTGGCGACTCAGGCCCGGGCGCCGCTCGTCTTGCCGCCCGACTCCAATCGGTTGCCCGATCCCGGCGAAGCGCCTCCAGCCTTGGCCGACCAGTCTTGGCCCAAAGATCCCCAACGCCAGAAAGTTGCCAGCGCAGAAGCTCGCAAAAAGGCCCAGGACGACTTCTGCCAGAACGAAAATTGGAAGAATAAAGCCATGAACAAAGGCGAAGCCCAGTCGGCTCAGGGTCCAGACGGCCCGTGCGGCGGCTCGATTTTTTCGGTTATGGGCAGCGCCCTGTTCGGCAACAACGACTGAGCGCGACACTCAAGCGGCATGCGAACCTAGGGTGCGCGCGCTCTCTTCCCGCAATTTTGTCATGATTTTCTCGATTGCGGCCAGCAATTCCAGCACGGAACCAGGCTTCCGGATGACAGGCCGGTCGGGCCAGAGTGCGCGAACAGTTTCGGGCTCCGACGTGTAGAAGACGAATGGCACGCCCTCCGCCTCCAATCTGCGGGCAATCACATCCGCTGTCCCATCGGCCAAATTCCAATCGAGGACAGCCGCCGATGCATGCGATTTATCGAGCATCGCCATCGCTTTGAGCCGAGAGGCCACCGGTCCGAGAACTTCGACGCCCAGTGTGGCGAGGAGGTCGACCACATCCAACGCCAACAGAGCGTTATCCTCCGCGACGAGCACCTCAGGTGCGCACGGATGAGGCTCCCGTTGCTGGGAGCCGTCTCTGGTATTTTTCTCTGCGCTGTTCATGGCGTGTAGAACGTTGGAATCGTTTGACTGTTCCGGATAATTTCCCGAATGTTGCTAACGAACCGTCAGCAATGTGTCGTATTTGCACCACTTCGCCCCGAGCGGCTGCGCCAGAGGTCGTCACATGGAGGGGTTGTCATTTGACTTTCCCCGACCGACAACCGAAATCCAATCACGCTGAATGGGGGGGCAGGTCGGCGATGCTCGACGTCCCCCCTATCGCGCCGCTGTGCACCAACGCGTCCAGGGATTGCCCCTCATGCCGGTTAGAGCCTGCCTCAAAACTTCAGCTCTCCTGACGGTGATCGCCACCATGCTCACACTCGCCTCCTATTCTTTGACGGCCGATGCCGCCACCCGGGCGTCTCAATTCAAGCTGGCCAACGGTCTCGACATCATCGTCGTGCCCGACCGGCGCGCACCGGTCGTGACCCATATGATCTGGTATCGGGCAGGCGCTGCCGACGAGCCACCCGGCTATTCGGGCATCGCGCACTTCCTCGAACACCTGATGTTCAAGTCCACCGAGAAGATTGCGGTGGGCGAGTTCTCGAAGATTATTTCGCGCTTGGGCGGCAATGACAATGCGTTTACCGGGCACGACGTGACGGCCTATTTCCAGCGCATCGCCAAAGACCGGCTGGAAACAGTGATGGGGATGGAAGCGGACCGCATGGTCAACTTGCGCCTCGACATCAAAGAGGTACTGACGGAGCGCGATGTCATTCTCGAGGAGCGCCGCTCGCGGGTCGAGAACAACCCGTCAGCAATCCTCGACGAGCAAATCAACGCCGCTCTCTACTTGTCGCATCCTTACGGCCAGCCCGTGATCGGCTGGGAGCACGAGATCGCCAAGCTGTCACGGGAAAACGCGTTCGATTTCTACAAGCGGTTTTACGCGCCCAATAACGCTATTCTGGTGGTGACCGGCGACGTGGAGCCCGAAGACGTGCGGGCGCTCGCTGAGAAAACCTACGGAAAAATTCCGTCCAACGCCGATGTGATGGCTCGCCCCCGGCAGCAGGAGCCCGCACATCGCGCTCCGCGTCGCGTGGACCTGAAAGACCCGCGTGCTGGCAAACCATCGTGGCATCGCTCCTATATAGCGCCGAGCTACATGACGGCGAAACCGGGCGAGTCCGAAGCGTTGGACCTACTCATGAAGGTGGTCGCGACCGGCTCCACATCGCGCATTTATCGCAAGGTGGTGGCGGAGGATAAGCTCGCCTCCAGTGCCGGCGGTTGGTACTCGGGCGCCGCCCGGGACAGCGGCAAAATCGCGCTCTACGCCGTGCCCGCCGACAACGTCACGTTCGTGCAGATCGAAGCTGCGATCGATGCCGTACTGGCCGACATCCGCGCCAACGGCATCACCCAGGCCGAGCTCGATCGCGCCAAGAAAGCCTATCTGGCCGAGTACGTCTACGACAGCGACAACCAGGCCTCACTCGCTCGGCGTTATGGCTGGTCGTTGACGGTCGGGCGCACGGTGGAAGACATCGAGCAATGGCCCGATCGGATTGCGAAGGTGACGCTCGAGGACATGAAGGCCGCTGCCGCCAAACACCTCGACATTCGCAGTTCCGTCACCGGCACCCTGACGCCCGCCAAGCCCGATGGCGCTGCGCCGCCTTCTGCGCCGAACCGTACTTGAGGGAGAGGCGTCCATGGCGAACACCAGTGATCCGCGTCGAACTGAGCCTGGATCGGGCGGCGCACGATCGTCATTCATGCCACTGATTGGTCTTGTGGTCGGCGCGGCGGCCCTGCTCGGCCTGGTCGGTGTCTTGACTTCGGGCGGCAACAAGACGCCGCCCCCAGCGCAATCCGCCAAGGTTGCGGCAGTCCCGACACCCGCACCACCGACGACACCTGCACCTGCCGTGGCGCCAATCCCCGTCTCATCGCCGACCGCCGCCACCCCGCCGCCTGCGCCTGCGCCGGCCGTCGTGGCGCAAGCACCACCGGCGCCAGTCGCTCCCACCACGACGCCACCGCCGACTCCGCTGCCGCCTGCGGCCCAACCACCCGCTGGTGCGGCCGCCACGGCGCCCACCCCTCCGTCGCAAGCGAAGACATCCATGAAGATTCAACAGGTGAAGAGCCCCGGCGGAATCGAAGCATGGCTGGTCGAGGAGCACAGCGTTCCCCTGCTCGCCATGCGCTTCGTCTTCGA
>JANOKV010000638.1:0-3766 GCA_031419415.1 Hyphomicrobiales bacterium
CGGCCGTAGTCGCTTTCCTTGGCGTGCGTGGCGCGGCGATAGCTGAAGTGGCGCGCTGCGTCGCTATAGGTGCAGGCCGTGCAATTCTCGATCGTATCGAGGCCGCACGCCTCGAGCCGCGCCAGCACGAACGCGGGCAGATCGAACATCGGGCGTGAAGCGCCTTCCAGCATGCGGAAAAATCGTCCGTTGGCGTGATCGGCGTCGATGAAGCGCGCTTCGAACTCGGGGCCGACCTCATAGGCGTCGCGCCCCAAGCACGGTCCCAGTGCGGCGCGAATGCGTCCACGCTTGGCGCCCAGGCGTTCCATGGCGCCAATCGTCGATTCCAGGATGCCGCCGAGGGCGCCTTTCCACCCGGCATGCGCCGCGCCCACGACACCGGCTTCGGGATCAGCAAAGAGCACAGGCGCGCAATCAGCGGCCAGGGCGCCGACTGCGATGCCGCGCACGTTCGTCACGAGGCCATCGGCGCGGGGCATCGTCTCGAAAGTCCACGGCGCGGTGACGATGAGCGCGTCGGCGCTGTGGATTTGGTAGCAGGTGACGAGCTGCCCCTCGTGCGTGCCGAGGTGGTGCGCGACACGCTGACGGTTCTGCGTCACCCGCGTGCGATCATCACGTGAGCCCGCACCACAATTGAGGCCGGCATAAATGCCCTCCGATACGCCACCTTCGCGCGTGAAAAATCCATGCGAGACGCTGGCGATTTCGGCAAGGCAGTCGGCGGTCATGGGGTTCAGCATGTGGCGGCGCGCCTCGAATGTCTGCGGCAGACGTGGCGGATGGCCCGTGCTGCGGCTCATCCCCGTGCATATTTCGACAATCCGAACTTGTCCATGTCGCGACTTTATTTCCTGTCGAGCACGGGTCCAGGAAACCCCGGCAACGGGGGCAGGTGCGCCGCGCGAACGCCCACGGCTTGAAACCGCGTGCCCATTCCGCCCGGCGACAGCAGACGCGCGATCCCGGCTTCGAGCATGGCGGCCTTGGCCGGATTGGCGGCCATCAGGCGTGAGGCGCGCTCGACGGCGCCCAAGCTGCCGAGAAATTCAGCTTGCGGCACGGGGCCATCCATCCGCATGCCAGGAATGCGCCCGACGCTGCGAGCGAGCGCCGAAAAATCCACCTGCATCGTCAGATCGGCCTCGCCCGGAGAGCCGAGGGGATGCTCCGGCTGGTGGTCGCGCACGGCCTGCAACGTGTCGCCCAGGCCTGGCTCGGTATGTCCGTAGTCGATCAGCAGCGCCGCCAGGGTGGGGCGGATCGCGACGGCCTGATGCAACAGGTCGAAGCGACTGGGCTCGGCCATGTCACCGTCGCGCGCGTCAGGATACATCTCGTCGAGGTCTGGCATGGGTATAGGCGTATCGGTGACCTGGAACTCCAGTTGGTCGGCGGCGTCGACACCAATCGTGCGGAGCGACCATCCATGCCGAGCGCGCACGAATTGGTCGCGCGGTTCGCAATCGAGCACTTCGTTGGCGACCAGGATCGTCGGGGTCGCTGCATCGTGCGCGAGGTCATCCAAAGTCGCATGCCAGGCAATCGGAACGGCTGCATCGGCCAATGTCGCGCGCTGCAGGGCGGTCAAGGTTTCGCTGCTCTCGACGAGCCTCACGCGCAGTGCGCCGCCAAAGCCCGGAACCCGCCGTGTCGCCCGCAGCGCATCGCGCATCAACGTGCCGCGCCCGGGGCCGATTTCCACGAGGTCCACCTGGGCAGGGGCCCCCATCTGCTGCCAGACGACGGCGCACCACAACCCGATCAGCTCGCCGAAAATCTGGCTGATCTCAGGCGCTGTCACGAAATCTCCCGCCCGTCCGATCGCCGGCCGGGTAAGGTAATAGCCGTGTTGGGGATCATAGAGGCACGCTGCCATGTAATCGCGCACGCGCAGTGGTCCCTCGCGCCGGATGCGGGCTTTCAGCTCGTGCGCCAGCGGTGTCTCGCGGCGCATGTGCGGATCGGCGCTCACGCGGGCGCGGCCGTGCGCGCGCGCTGCAACACCAACAGCCCGACGAGGACCATCGGAATCGAGTAGATCATCCCGGTCGTGACGGGCAACGCGCCAAACACCTGATACTCGTCGTGTTTGAACAGCTCGCAGAACATGCGGAAACCACCGTAACCGACCAGGAATGCACCACCGACGAAACCGGGTTGCGCCAGCGCCCCGCGACTGTGGGTCAGCCAGCGCAGGATGAGAAACAGCACGAGGCCTTCCAGCAGCGCCTCGTAGAGTTGGCTCGGATGGCGCGGGTTGGCCCCCCATCCGGGAAACACCATTCCCCACGGCGCCTGCGTTTCTGCGCCCACCACCTCGGCGTTGATGAAGTTCGCGATGCGCCCGAAGAACAGCCCCACCGGCGTTGCCGTGGCCACCAGATCCATGACCGTGAAGGGCGCGACGCCCCGCTTCACTGCAAACATCCACAGGGCCGCAATGGTGCCGAGCACGCCGCCATGGAACGCCATGCCGCCCTTGTGGATCATCAGGATCTGCACGGGGTCGGAGAGGTACTGTCCAGGCTCATAGAGCAGCACGTGTCCGAGCCGCCCGCCGATGACGACCCCGAGCGCCACCCAGACGAACAGATCATCGACGACGATCGGCTCGAACGGTGGTTTGCCGGGCGTCCACAGGCGGCGGTTAGTGAGCAGGCGCTTGATATAAAGCCAGCCGAACAGCAGGCTCGCCACATAGGCCAGCCCATACCATTTGATCGCAATCGGGCCGATGGCGATGGCGACGGGGTCGATCGCCGGATAGGGGATCGCGAGAAAGGACATAGGGAGCGCCTGCGGTAGCCTTGGACCCCGCCACCTGCGCGACTAGCCCCACCCATGTCAAGGAAATGGGCTGAAGCGCGTGCGGCGGCGCTGGTGGCGTGATCGGGTGACTTGCCGGGAACGGCTGTCGTGCGGCCGGGGGCATGAATGGCCGACACTTGTCGCCTTGCGTCGGGCTGCCCATTGTATAAGTCAGCAGCGATGCCGTGCGCAGCGTCAGGCGAGGACCATGCAATGACACAGTCGAACAACAAGCTTCTGGACGAGTTCGCCCGGTTGATGACCGATGCCGCCGGCATGGCGCAAGGCGCGCGGCGGGAAATCGAAACGCTGATGCGCGCTCAGGGCGAGCGGTTCCTGGCGGAGATGGACGTGGTCAAGCGCGAGGAATTCGAAGCCGTCAAGGCCATGGCCGCCAAGGCCCGCGAGGAGAACGACGCGCTCACCGAACGGCTCGGCCGGCTCGAAGCCGAGCTGGCGGCCGTCAAGTCCGCCGGTTGAACGCGGGCGTTGCAACGTGTGTCGGGCGACCGGCTTGCCATTGGTCGCGCGGTTTGCTCTAAGTGCGCTCGACGCGACGCAGAAACACCCCGCCCCAGGCTTGCGGGGTGGGATCGCGGGTGTAGCTCAATGGTAGAGCAACAGCCTTCCAAGCTGATGACGGGGGTTCGATTCCCCCTACCCGCTCCACGCCTTACTGGTTCGCAGCCAGTCGTGGCGTCACGCCTAGGCGAATTGGTCGCTCCGGCGTGGACCGGTGACCGGCGGCTTCTCCCGTCAGGCTGCGCGATGTAATTTTGCGCCGGTGCGGGCTTGGAGGGCTTCGAAGGTGATCTCGGGATTGATGTCGACCACTTCGAAGCCACGACTCGAGAGGTCGACGACGGCGAGGTTGGTGTAGACGCGTTTGACCACGCCGATGGCGGTGAGTGGCATCGAGCAGGTCTCGAGCAGGCGCGGTTTGCCGTCCTTC
>JANOKV010000639.1:0-1964 GCA_031419415.1 Hyphomicrobiales bacterium
TGATGTTCCGCTTCCGCACGGGCAAGGGCCAGCACGTGTCCTGCGCGATCCACGAAGCGGTCGCCAAATGCACCGAAGTCGACCTCATGACCTGGATCATGCGGCGCTCGCCCGTGCTGCGCCAGACCTGCCGGCACGCCCGCGAGTCGATTTCACCGCATCCGACCATTGCGCACACGAAGGACGGCCGCTGGGTGATGGCCAACCTCGGTAACCGCGCCGACGACGGCCAGAAGCTCATCGAGCTGATGGAACGCTACGGCATCGAGGCAGGCATCGACCCGGCGAAGGACGCAGCCCCCCGCGTCGGGCGTTTCGTGCCGGGCACCGCGCCCGACACGTCGAAGCGCGATATCGCCATGGAGGCCGTGCAGCGTTTCGTGCGCGCATTTACCTATGAGAACGTGCCGTGGCGTGAAGCTCAACAGGCCGGCATGTTGTGGGCCCCACTGCGCAAGCCGCACGAAAACGCGATTGACCCGCACTGGGAAAAGCGTGGCAGCGTCACGGATGTCGAGCATCCCGAACTCGGCCGTTCCTTCCGCTACGCCACGAGCAAATGGATCAGTACCGCGACCGATTGGTCACCCGGCCGGCGGGCGCCGCTCTTGAACGAAGACACCGCGACCGTCGACACACCGCCGGCACATCTCGCCCCCGTCATCAGTCCCAAAGCCGATGCGGCGACGGCTGGTAAGCCGTCCAAACGCGGCAAGCCCATGGCGCTCGACGGTATCCGCATTCTCGATTTCACGTGGTTTTTGGCCTCGGCTGGTGGCACGCGTTTCCTCACCGCCCTGGGTGCCGAGAGCCTCAAGGTGGAATTGAAAAGCCATCCCGATACGCGTCTGGCCGCCATGGCGCCCATCGGCGGTCGCGAGGCGCGCGAGAAAGCGACCGGACCCTTGCGCGGCGTCAGCGATCCCGACATGGGTGGCCAGTTCAACAACAAAAACCCCGGCAAGCGCGGCATCTCGCTCAACGTGCGCCATCCCAAGGGCCTCGAGATCGCCCGCAAGCTGGTCTCCCTGTCCGACATCGTTGCCGAAGGGTTCTCGCCCGGCGTGCTCGACAATTGGGGGCTCGGCTACAGCGCGCTCAAGCAGATCAAACCCGATATCGTCTACGTGCAGCAGTCCGGCATGGGCGCGCAGGGAACGTATGGCCGCTTCCGCACTGTCGGCCCGATCGCGAATGCGTTCGCAGGACTCTCCGAAATGTCGGGCCTGCCCGAACCTGCGATGCCGGCCGGCTGGGGCTATTCTTATCTCGATTGGATGGGCGCCTACAGCTTTGCCCTCGCTATGCTCAGCGGGCTCTATCATCGCGAGCGCACGGGCGAGGGACAATGGATCGACGCCTCACAGACGGAAGTCGGCCTCTTCATCAACGGCACAGCGATCCTCGATTGGTCGGCGAACGGCCGTATCTGGACCCGCACCGGCAATCCCTCACCCAATAAACCGGCCGCGCCACACGGCGTGTATCCCTGCGCGGGCGTCGATCGGTGGCTCGCCATCGCCTGCTTCGCCGAAGCCGAATGGCGGGCGCTGGCCGAGGTGGCGCGCCATCCCGAGTGGGCCCGCGATGCGCGTTTTGCCGATCTGGCAGGCCGCCTCCAACACCAGGCTGCGCTCGATGCGCTGGTCGGGCAATGGACACGCACCGGCGATGCGCGCGAGCTGATGCTGGCGTTGCAGAAAGCGGGAGTCCCGGCCGGTGTCTGCCAGACGACCGAGGATCGTTGTGACAACGACCCGCAACTGCGCGCGCTCGAATGGCTGACGGAAATCACCGGCACCAAGATCGGCCGCTGGCCCGTTGCGGAAGTTCCGGTCAAGCTCAGCGAAAGCCCCGCTTACGTCGGCGGCCGCATCGACCGCGGCGCACCTTGCTATGGCGAAGACAACGAATACGTCTATGGCGAGCTTCTGGGCATGTCGAAACGCCAGATCGAAGAGTTG
>JANOKV010000640.1:0-13872 GCA_031419415.1 Hyphomicrobiales bacterium
GTGCAGATCGACGGAGCGACGAAACCAGAGGCCGACGATATCGCCCCGTCCGACGCCGCGCTGCACGAGGGATGCGGCGACCCGGTTCGATCGAGCGTCCAGTTCGGCGTAAGACAGAGTGTCGGTTCCGCCGAGGGTGCCGATAGCGCGCGCGCGCGGGGAGTGCAGAACGGTGCTGGCGAAGATATCGACGAGTGTTTCGTCTCTGGACAGGTCCGGATTCTGCCAGCCTTGCAGAATCCAATCGTCAGTGGCGTGGCTCTGTGGAGTCATCTTCAGCCCGACCTAACTGCGCACGCGCACACACTCGTCTCGACGCGATCTCTGAGTTCTGTCGTGCTCATGGACGCGGTATGCGCGACGCAGCGTTTGGTGAACGCATGTTGGAGGTTCACCACGGCGTCCCTGGTTCATCAAGAGCACGATTCACCGGCGACGCGTTTCTCGGCTGCGTGTTGCCGGATTGTCAGTTGGCGTAGAGGCGGTTCGGAGACCCTGGAGGGTCCGCATGGCGTCCACGTCCGGTGGCTCTTTTATGCCGATGTCGAGTTTATCATTTTGCAACTCGGCCAATCCCCATCCCATCGGCTCCCCGTATGTTCGCACCACCTGATTGCGCAGGCGTGCTTCGGCCACATACCATGCGGTCTTGTGTTTATCGTCCGCGCACGTTGCGAGTTCTGCTGGATCGCTCGCCCCCCATCGCCGTTCGACGCAGTGATAAGGGTCGAAGGACATGGCGAAAAGGCGGCGCTTGACCTCCTCGTAGCCCAGTTTCTTCGGCGTGCCGTCGCTGCGGGTGTAGGTAATCGAGCAGGCGGCGGCTTCTTCCTCGTGGGCGGCGATCAAGTCCTTACGCAGGTCTGTGCCGGTATAATTCAACAGGCGGCTGCCGGCTTTTTCGAGTTCCAAATAGCGCGCCAGCTCGTCTCTCAGTTCCTCGAAAGTGGTTTTGATGCGCGCATCGCGCGAGGGCGTCGAATAGATCTCCCAGTCTCCCGAGGTCGCGTAAATGTTCCGGGGCAGGCGATCGGGTTGTGGCTTGCGCGGGAAGCCGGCCTTGACCGCCCTGTCGACCGCATCGACCCGATAGCCGAGTTCGCGGCAGAGCTGGCGCATGAGGACGCGTGTCTCATCCAGAGGATCGTATTTGAAGCCCGGAAAAGCGAGCCTCAGGCGAATGTAGTCGTGATAGTCGACCGTCTGGCCATCGATGGCGAATTCGCCGGTTCTCCAATTGGCCTTACGCGGCGTCTGGTTGCCGAAAAATTGCTCGTCCGACCAGTCGGGCAGCTGCGTGTCGGGCGTCAGAATGATGCGGCCGCCGATCAGGGACCCGTCCGGCCCAGGCTTGGCGCCGACGAGCGTCTGAGGTCGCCACCGCTTGAAGCCAGCGCCCATGGGCGGATCGGCGCGCGCAAAGTCCCGGCCGAAGATGCCGCGGGTGAGAGAATTATCAGGGTGGGCGTCGATATAGTGGATGCGGCCGTCTTCGGACACTTTGTAGACGACGGCGATATGGCCGTCCGGATCGAAGACGACCGTTCCGGCTTTAATGCTCTCGCGGGTCACGCGGATCGGATAATGGTCGTTGAGAACTTTGCCCGCATAGGCGGGCGGCATGCGAAACTGTTCGGTGTTGACCGATGTGTTCAGGGCGGGCAGGGCCAGCCGAATATCCGGGCCGGGCCCCACGATATCGTGGCGGCGAATGGTTTGGTTGCCTTGCAAACGGGAGTCGTGGCCGACCGTGCGGGGATGATTGCCGATTTGGACGGGGAACGAAAAGGGCAGGCCGTTCTGCCACGCCCAATAGGCGCGCAGGGCAAAGGGCAGGTCGGCGCAGTCGGCGAAGAACGCCATATTCGCCGGACGCCGGGCATGGAAGCGCGGATTGGCAACTGGGCTCGTCAGGCAGTCGTGAACATTGCTGCAGTCACTCTCGCCGATCTGACGGATGAACTCTTCGAAGCCAGCCTCGTCCACGGGGGCCCAGGCGGTTTTGGTGACTTTCCAGCTCCAGGGTCCACTCGACGGACGGAGGCCGGCTAGCAGATTGGGGTGGGCGCGCGATTTGGCAGTTCTGCCGCCACGCCGGCTGCCCGTGCCGTAATCAGCGCTCGCGAGCTGAACGGATGCGCCGAGCGGGCCACCCGCTCCCGCGCCGAATGATTTTCGGGGTGGCCATTCGCCTTCGGCATTGGCCGGCGACGTGCAGATCAGAAAAAGAAGAGCCACCACCGTTCGACGCACGAGTTATCCCCGCCATGTTTCGACCCAGCGACGTGCGCGGGACTTGCAGAAAGATTCGCATGATTCGGCAGCAGCCGAGCCCGTTAGTCTTGAGTGAGCTTCGCCTCGCCTGGCAAGATGCGTGGTCGTCGCGCAGACCGTTCCCGGGACGAAAGGCCGAGCGTCTTTCGGATTCCAGTGCGGGTGTGGCTTCAGGGTCACGGGCGAGCAGGCTTCTGCTCCGTCGTAGGCAATTGTCGGCTTCAACCTTGGCGAAATGGTGGTGCAACCCATCCTTGCGACGACGGTTCATCTGGCGTGTTCGGCTATTGTGGACTACCCACGGGGTAAAGGTGTCCGGAGCCCGGTATGATCGAAAATGCGACGAGCGCCGCCGATCCCGGCGCCATGAAACGCGCAACCGCTGATCCATTGCGCCAGGACGAGGCGCGGGCCAGTACGGTGACGATCCGGCTCATCGCCGGCTTGTTTTTCGCATTTGCGCTGTGGGCCGGCCTCGCCGAGCTCGACGAGGTCGCGCGGGGGGATGGGCGTGTCATCCCCGCCCAGAAAACTCAGGTGATCCAGAGCGCCGAGCCCGGTATTATTCTCGAGCTGTTCGTGCGTCCGGGGCAACGCATTTCCCGGGGCGACATGCTGGCCCGCCTCGACAAGACGCCGACGTCGGCCAACCTGGGCGAAGTCGAGGCCAAGGTGCGGTCGCTGACGGCGCAGGTGCTGCGTCTGCAAATCGAGAGCGAGGGTCGCATCGACGAGGCCTATCCCTGCCCCGAGGAGATCAGACTGCGAGCACCCGCCGTGTGCCGTGCGGAGACGGATCTGTTCAAGGCCCGGGTCGACAGTCTACGATCGCGCACCAAGGTGTTCGAAGAGAAAGCCGAGCAGAAGCGCCGCGAGTTGGCCGAGACCGAGACCAACATCGCCCGGCTGACCGATTCCCTCGATTTGTCGCGGCGCGAGCTCGTGATGATCGAACCTCTGGTCAAAAGGAAGATCGTGTCCGATCTCGATCTCATTCGCGCGCAGCGTGCCGTTTCGGAATCCGATGGGCAGTTGCGCGCGGTCATGGAGGCGAAGGCGCGGGTGGAGGCCGGTGTGCGCGAGGCCGAGCTGCAGGTGCTCGAGCAAATCCTCATTTTCCGGCAGACCGCGAGCGCGGAAATGACGGAAAAACGCTCCGAGTTGTCGATTGCCGAGGAGACCACAAAGGGCGCTGCGGAACGCCTGCGTCGGACCGATATCCGCTCGCCGGTCGACGGCGTGATCAATGAACTCTATTTCAACACGCAAGGAGCCTTCGTCAATGCCGGCGACAAGGTGCTCAGCATCGTGCCCGTCGAAGAGCTTCTGGTCGAAGCTCGGATGCGTCCAAGCGACATCGCCTTCGTCCATAACGGCCAGAAAGCCGTCGTCAAAGTGACCGCGCTCGACTACTCGATCTATGGCGGCCTCGACGGCGTGGTGGAGACCGTCGGCGCCGACACGGTGCTCGACCCGACCACCAAGGAGCCGTTCTATACCGTCATCGTGCGCACGAAAGAAACGCGGCTGAAAGCCAACGATATCGAACATCAGATCATGCCGGGCATGGTGTGTAGCGTCGACATTCTGACGGGCAAGAAGACGATCCTCCAGTACCTGTTGAAGCCCATCAATCGAGCGCGTGAAAATGCGATGCGCGAACGGTGAGAGCGACATGCCGGGGCTCGAGCGCAATAGGGTGCGGCCGTGGCTGGGACGGGTGCAATGACCAGTGCGAACGGTGGCGACGACGGCACTGACCCTGCGGCCCCTAAAACGGCCGTGGCGATACCCCTGTCTGTGGCAACCGAACCAGGCCAAGTCGCTGGCCGTCCCGACCCCAGCATCGTCGAGTTTCGCGTCGTCACCTCGGAGGGTGTGCGATATGCGCTCAAGCTCGAGCGTATTTTCTGGTCGCTGCTGGAAGCCGCCGCCTCCACTGAGCGGCAGCGTTTGGGCGGCTATATCGCCAAGGTTCTGGGAAAAGGTGGACCGACCAAGAACAAGACTTCTCTGCTGCGCACTCACAGTGCCGAATGGATGCGGCGCAAGCTGGTCGAGGTGTCGGCCAACAGTCTGTCGCGCAAGGCGCTCAGCGGCGTGGTGCTTGCTGCGCCGACGCCCTGCTTCGTGGTGACGCCCATGAACGCCATCGAAATGCAGAATGCGGCGTTTCTCGAGATGTTGAATGCGCGGGTTGCGGGTGATGCCATCGGCTCGGCCACGATCCGGATTAATTTCCATTCCGATCTGTCGAGCCTGCACAAGAAGTTCGATGAACGCCCCGTTCACTTCCTCACAGATCAGGTCATCATCCATGTGGGAAGCGAGCGCTCCCGGCACGAGGCGCGCCTCGTCGCGGTCGATCACGCGGGGGGCCGCAGTCGAGGTTTTTTGGTTTTTCTGATGACATGACGAGGGGCGGGCGGCCGACGCGTGGCGCTCAGCCGCGCGGGTCGACGATGACGCCGGGCAGATGCCGCACATGCCCGCGCACCTCGGCAATGGTCTCCCCCGTGACGGTGCGAACCGTGACATCCCAAATGCCGCTGCGCTCGGCTGCGTAGCGTTCGCGGGCCTCGGCGACGAGCGTCACGCCCCGATGCGCCGGCGCGAGAAAGGCGATTTGGCAATTCTGGGCGAGGCTGGGTCGATTGCGCGATTGACTGGCGATCGACAGGGCCGTGCTGGCGAGCGTGAAAATATACCCGCCATGACAGACGCCGTAGCCGTTCACCATGGCCGATGTGACGGATACGCAGACGCGTGACGCGCCCGGCTCCACCGTTTCGATGATCAGCCCCAAGTTCCGCGCGCTCGCGTCTTCGGCCCATAGCGCTTCGGTGCAGCGCTGGGCCAGCATCTGCGCATCGTCGGCCATGACCTCACGTCCCTCGGCCGGTGAAGGCAGGCGCGCGCTTGCCGAGGAAAGCTGTGACGCCCTCAACATAGTCGGGCGAGGCTGCCGCCTGGCTCTGGTAATCGCGCTCGAGGGCGAGTTGGGCGCCAAGATCGTTGCTCGAGGACGCATTGAAGGCTTTTTTCTGCAGGCCGAGCCCGAACGTGGCGGCCGCCGCGAGGCGTTCGGCGAGCGCGGTAATCTCGGCATCGAAGGTCGCGTCGTCGAGGGCTTTCCAGATCATGCCCCAGGCTTCGGCTTTTTCGGCGGCGAGCGGTTCGGCCAGCATGGCGTGGCCCCGAGCGCGCACATCGCCGATGAGGCGCGGCAGAAAATAGGTGCCACCACAGTCGGGCACGAGGCCGATCTTGGCGAAGGCTTGGAGAAAGGTCGCCGACTTTTTCGCAACGACGATATCGCAGGCCAGCGCCAGGCTGGCACCGGCGCCCGCCGCAATGCCGTTGACGGCGGCCAGGATCGGCTTGGGTAGCGCCCGCATGCGCTCGATCATACCGTTGTAGCGCTCGACGACGAGGCCGATATCGGGCTGCGGTCCGCCCGCTTTGAAGACTTCCTCGCCCAACTCCTGCCCGGCGCAGAAAGCCCGTCCGGCCCCGGTGAGCACGACGACCCGGCAATCGGCGTCCCGCTCGGCATCAGCGAGTGCCGCCATCATGGCGTGGTAAACGGAGCCGTTGAGCGCATTGAGTTTGTCTGGTCGATTGAGCGTGAGGCGTAGAATGCCGTTGGCCTTGGTGCTGAGGACGGGCTCTGTCGTCATGACGTGCTCCACGGATGAAATCGCGACCTTGCCCACCACTTTGCGCCGGCCGGCCGGGACACTCAACCCTGCGGTTGCGCAAGCCGCCTGTCATCGGGTTTGACCGGGGGCGGCGACACCTCTAATTTCCAGTTCACCCTGAAGGTTGGTGCCGATCGGGGCGCACGGAGGCTCAGATGCGATTGACCGCGGACCAGATCGCCCAATACGATCGTGATGGTTTCCTGCATTTTCCAGAATTCTTCTCGCCAGCCGAGGTCGAAGCGTTGCGCGGCGAAGTGGCCCGCGTCGGCCGCATCGAGTCGGACCTCGTGGTGCTGGAAGGCGCTGCCAAGGTGCCGAAAGTCATGTTCCGGCTGCACGAGCCCGATGGTCCGACGGCCTCGCCGGCATTCAACGCAGCCGTCCGGCTGCCGCGCACGCTGGGCCTGGCGCAACAGCTCCTACGCGATGATGCGCTTTACCTGCATCACACCAAGGTCAACATCAAAGCCGCCATCGAAGGCTCGATCTGGCCTTGGCATCAAGATTTCGGCTCGTGGGCGAATGATGGCATCGCGCGTCCCGATATGTTGACCCTGATGGTGGGGCTCGACCCCGCATCGCAGATCAACGGCTGCCTCTATTTTCTGCCAGGCAGTCACAAGAAAGGTCGGCTCGATCCCTATTTCGATACCTCGACTGCCTACAAGGTCTGGTCGGTGACGCCGACCGATATGAAGCGGATGATCGCGGAGTTCGGCGAGCCCGTGGCCATCACGGGAAAGGCCGGCGCGGTGACGCTCTTCGACTGCAACCTGCTGCACGCCTCGGGCCATAATCTTTCGGCCAACGACCGGTGGCAGGCCTATTTCTGCTACAACACGGTGGCGAACCGCCCCAAAGACGTCGAGAACCCGCGACCCGACTATGTGCGCTCGCGCAATTGGGCGCCCTTGAAAACCGTCGCCGATGACACACTCGCGCGAAGCCAGCCGGCCATGGCCTGAACAGGGCTCCATTGAAAAAAATAGCGCCAAAGTTATCCCCGCGCACCTGGGCGGGCGTATAGTGGCTCATCGATAACGAACCGCAAAACGAGATGCCTCATGATCACAGATCGCCAGAAAGCCTTTCGGCAGGAATATCGCTCCCGGATCATGGGATTCTACGATGGCTATCTGCATATCGCCATCATCTACGCGATGGGCGCGGCGGCATTCTATATCTACCTCCAGCACATCAGCGCGCCGAGTTGGGTCGAGCTGTTGGCGATCCCGTTGACGTTCCTCTTCACGAACGTCTTCGAATGGTTCGTGCACAAACACATCATGCATCGGCCGATCAACATCAAAGGCCTGCGCGCAGTCTATGAGCGCCACACGCTCAACCATCATCAGTTTTTTACCGACGAGGAAATGCGCTTTCGCGACCACAAGGATTGGCGCGTGACGGTGTTTCCGCCCTATGCGCTGGTCGTGTTCATCCTGCTGTCGATTCCGGGCGGGATGATCCTGGGCAACGTGTTCACGTCCAATGTCGGCTGGTTGTTCATGTGCACGACGACGGGCATGTATCTCATCTATGAGTTCATGCACTTCTGCTGCCATGTCGACGAGAACTGGTTCGTGCGCTCCTGCCCGTTCGTCAACACGCTGCGCCGTCACCACACCGCACACCACAACGCGCGCCTGATGATGGAGGTGAATATGAACCTCACCTTCCCGATCGCCGATTGGTTATTCGGGACTTCGGACCTCGATCGTGGCCTCGTTGGGCATGTGTTCAACGGCTACGATACGAGCCATTTGCGCAAGGATCTGCGCGGCCAGCCCAAACGGCCCGACGTCGCGGCGGCGGCCCCCATGGGGAATTACTGAGGGCTTTATTGCCGTTGGGCGACGATTTCGGCCATCATGGCGCGCAACAGCTCCAAGCCTTCGCCGGTTTCCGATGAGGTGGCGACCACTTCGGGAAACGCTGCGGGATGGCTTCGCAGAAGCTGCGTCGTCTCGGCCCGAACCTGCTCCAGCACATGGGGCGGGATCTTGTCGGCCTTGGTGAGGACGGCCTGCCAGGTGACGGCTGCTTCGTCGAGAAGCTGCATCAGCTCGAGGTCGATGGGCTTGGCGCCGTGCCGGGCGTCGATCAGCAGGAACACGCGCGCGAGGGTCTGCCGTCCGCGCAGATAGGAACGAACGAGTTTCGTCCACGTCTTTACCTTGTCCTTGGGCGCCTTGGCGAACCCATAACCCGGCATATCCACGAGGTAGAAGCTCGGGTTGGCGTGTTGGCCGACGAAGAAATTCAGCTCCTGCGTGCGGCCCGGCGTGTTGGACGTGCGGGCGAGGCCCTTGTGCCGCATCAAGGCATTCAGCAGGCTCGATTTGCCGACGTTGGAGCGGCCCGCAAATGCGATCTCAGTCCGATCGGCCACCGGCAGCACTTCGATTGACGGCACGCTCATCACGAACCGCCATGCGCGGGCGATAAGCGCTTCGCCTGCGGCCATGTCGCGGTCTGTCGCGAGCGGGGGCAATTCAGCGCCCCCTGCGGGATCGTCGGTCATGACGGCGGCCGCCTCCTGGGTGTCATGCACCGACATCAGGTGTTGTCGGGCTTGGCGCGGCGGGCTTCGAGTTTCTTCTGGATGCTTTCGAGACCCATGTTCTTCCACAGATGGATTTCCGCGCCGTGCTTCTTGTTGATCAAATACTGCTGGAGCAACGACAAGATGTTGTTCCAAGCCCAGTAAATGACCAACCCCACGGGGAACGCCGCCAACATGAAGGTGAACATCACCGGCATCCACGAAAAGATCTTCTGCTGCATGGGGTCGGGCTGTTGCGGGTTGAGCTGCATCTGGAACCACATGGTGGCGCCCATGATGATCGGCCACAGCCCGACGTGCAGGAAGGGGCCGACCACGGGAAGGATCGTCGGGTCGTAGGGCAGCAGACCAAAGAGGTTGAAGATGGTGGTGGGATCAGGTGCGGAGAGGTCGCGAATCCAGCCATAGAACGGCGCGTGCCGCATATCCAGCGAGATGAACAGCACCTTGTAGAGCGCGAAGAAGACCGGGATCTGCACCACGATGGGCAGGCAGCCCGCCATGGGGTTGATCTTCTGCGTCTTGTAGAGCTCCATCATCTCTTGCTGCTGGCGGGCGCGGTCGTCCTTGAACCGCTCGCGGATTTTTTCCATTTCCGGTTGCAGCTTCTTCATCTTCGCCATCGAGGCATAGCTCTTGTTGGCGAGGTAGAAGAAGGCCGCTTTGACGAGCACGGTCGTGGCCAGAATGGCGAGGCCGAAATTGGCGACGAAACCCCAATTGCCGAACATTGTCGCCAACCAGTCGATGACGTGGAACATCGGCTTGGTGATGAAGTAGAAGATGCCCCAGTCGATCATCAAATCGAACTTGGCGATGCCCAATGACTTCTCATAGGCCTCGATCGTGTTGACCTCCTTGGCGCCGGCAAACAGGCGGGTGGCCACCGAATGCGTCGCTTGCGGGGCGACGGTGACGGGCGTCAGATAATTGATCTGGTAGGACTCTTTGCTCGTCGGGCCGGAGGGCTTGTTGTAGCCGGTGATCAACGCCTCGACGGTCGCTTTCGCATCCGGGATGAGCGCGGCGGCCCAATACTTGTCGGTGACGCCGAACCAACTACCTTGCGTCTTTTCGAAGGTCTTGGTCAGCGAACGGCCGTCGGCCACGCCTTTGAGGAGTTCTGCGTAGGTGATTTCGTGCAGCTTCTCCGCAGCAACGCCGACGACGCCTTCGTGCAGAATATAGAAGCCTTCGATTTTGGGTGTGCCCTGACGGGAGATCGAGGCGTTGTGGTTGAGGGCTATCGCGGCCGCGCCCGTGTTCTCCACACTGTCTTCGATTGTGAACATGTACTTGGCATCGATGGAGACGCGGCGTCGAAAAATCTGTCCAGCCCCGTTATCCCAGCGCAGCATGACGGGCGTTGTCGGCGACAGGATCGCGCCGCTTTCGATGCTCCAGTCCGTGTTGTGATCGGGCAGCTTCGTGGTCGCGCCCTGGACTGCGAGCCATCCGAATTCCGAGAATAGTGGTTCCGGCGCTTGTGATGGCGACAGCAGGACGACGTTGGGAGATTTGACGGCCGTCGTTTCGCGATAGTTGACGAGCAATAGATCGTCGATGCGCCCGCCGCGCAAATTGATCGATCCGCTCAGGCTCGGCGTCGCGATCGCCACACGCGGGGTGGCGGCAATGGCCTGCGGGCGCGTCACCGTCACCTGCACCGCTGGAATGGTCGGCACCGGCAGCGCTCCGGGTGGCGTCGGCACACTTCCGGGGGCTGCGCCCGGTGTGCCTGGAACTGCAACTCCGGGAACGACCTGCGTCGCTTGCTCCTGCTTGCGGCGCTCCTGCTCTTCCTTGAGCTTGGGACTGACGAAGAAGAGTTGCCAGCCCAGCAGCACCATCATCGACAACGCAACGGCGAGGATTAGATTTTTCTGGTTGTCGTCCTGCATGAACTCAGAGCCCTGAATGTGAGGGGTTCGGCGCGTCCTGCCGGTCGGAAGATGCGACGCTCAAGCTTGTTTCGACGCGCGATGTGCGCCGGGATCAGAAACGCTCGAACGGTTCGATGCGCTGTCCGCCTGGACACGTGGCCCTTGCGGGGTGGCGGGTCCAGCGACTGTGGCGCGGTGAATTTTCTCCAGCGCGCGGCGAAAGTCTGCGGCTAAAGACACGTAAGGCTGTGCCAGGACGCCCCGACGAGCCACGACAACATAGTCATATCCAGCCGACACAGTATCCGCGTCCAACGCGCGCACGATGGATTTCAATCGGCGACGTATTTTATTGCGGACGACCGCCCCACCGAGTTTCTTGGTGATCGTGAAACCGAACCGCGTATCGGTCGTTTCGTTCCCGTCGGCAACTGGTGCGGATGGCGCTTGCCGGGACTTGCTCTCGATCAGAAACGAGTCCGTTCCCGATCGCAGCCCCCCGCGCACCCGCCTGAATTCCACGGAGTTTTTGAGCGTGTTGAGCCGCATCTCGACTTCCGATCGTGCGGCTCTGGAATGTCCGGCCATATTGGACAAAACCAGCGCATCGTCGATGAGAGCCACATGCGCCCATGCGGCCTGTCTAGGTGCAATGCTCAGGCCGAAAGACGCTTGCGTCCTTTGGCCCGGCGACGGGCGAGTACGCGAATTCCGCCGGGGGTCGCCATGCGTTTGCGAAAGCCGTGGCGCCGCTTGCGCACGAGTCGGCTCGGCTGGTAGGTCCGTTTCACGTCGCTGTCTCCATTCGGGCAGGGCGCCTCGGCGCGACATCGGCCGCATCGATAGGCTGCACGCGCACGACCCACGCGTCCCCATAATCGAGGAGCACAGGGCCGCACGTTGTCGGTTGCCGGGCTTATACGAGGCGGGCGCAACGACGTCAATGATGTGCCAGCACCCGAGATGGCCTGGATTGGAGCGGGCCGGGCGGGCTGATTAGCCGGATATTTACCTGAAATTACGTTGTGCCGATCAACTTAGTTGTCGTTTGGTCACGGATGCTCGAGGGGGCGTGCCGGGCCGAGCTGGCTTGGGGTATGCCTTTTTATGACGGAAATCGGTGATTCTGCCGTCCCGTCGACGAACCCCCTTACCATCCCCGAAGGGGGATTTGGGTTCCACAACCGAAAGCCTATGCCGATGCAGGGTGTCTCTCGCCGTGACTTTGCCGCAGGCGCCGTTGCCCTAGGGGTCGCTTTGACGGCACCCGGTGCCTCGGCCGGCGTCCTCGAGGATATGTTCTCCAAATCCACCGCCGGCAGCTCCATCCGGGTCGATCATGCCGTCTGGACGGAAATGTTGCAGGCCTATGTCGTGGCCGACCCCGATAAGCTCAATCGGGTGCGATATGCCGCCTGGAAGGCCGAGGGCCGCCCCAAACTCACGACCTACATCGCGAGCCTAGAGGGGGTAGACGTCGCAAAATTGGATCGCCCTGAGCAGTTCGCGTTCTGGGCCAACCTCTACAACGCGAAGACCGTGGATATCGTGCTGGCGCATTATCCCGTGAAATCGATCAAGGATATCAGTCTGGGTGGCACGTTGCTGTCCAACATCACGGGCGGGCCGTGGAAGGCGAAGCTCACCACGGTGGCCGGCCAGTCGCTGAGCCTGGACGATATCGAGCACGTCATCTTGCGCCCGCTCTTCAAAGACCCGCGCGTGCATTATGCGGTGAACTGCGCGTCTGTCGGGTGCCCCAATCTGCGGCGCGAGGCATTCACGGGCACAGCTCTGGAAACACAACTCGATACGAGCGCTCGCGACTACGTCAACACGCCGAGGGGTTTGCGCGTCGACGCCAAGGGCAAGGTCACGGCCTCCAGCATCTACACGTGGTTCCAGGCCGATTTCGGCGGGACTGTCCCAGGCGTGCTCCAACACGTGCGCCGCTACGCCGATCCATCATTGGCCAAGGCGCTGAGCAAGGCCACGGCCATCGATGATTATGCGTATGATTGGAGCCTGAACGATGCCACCCGATGATTCGGCCCAGCCGAGCGTTGTCCCGGTCGGCGCTGTGGAGATGCAACGAGGCGCCATCATGAACTCCGACAAGGGCCAGCCCCCAGGGCAACTCTCGCAGAGCGGGCAGCTCAAACGATGGCTACCGTTGGGTGTGATCCTCGCGGCTACGGTACTGGTGCTCGCCATGGGCTGGCACAAGCAGTTCACCTTCGAAAACCTCGCTCTCAAGCGGCACGATTTGCGCGGGTTCGTCGATAGCAATACGACCTTGGCGCTGCTCGCCTACGTCGGCATTTACGTGACTATAGTCGCGTTATCGCTGCCAGGAGCCGCCGTGCTCACCATGACCGGTGGCCTCCTCTTCGGCGTCTGGCTCGGCGCGCCGGCGACGATCGTGGCGGCGACGATCGGGGCCAGCATCATTTTCCTCGTGGCGCGCACCAGCTTGGGCGCCGCCCTCGCCGAGCGGGCAGGACCGTGGCTCGACCGCTTTCGCGACGGCTTTGCGGAAGGGGGGCTCAGCTACATGCTGTTTTTGCGCCTCGTGCCGTTCCCGTTCTTCATCATCAACATCGCGCCGGCTCTGCTGGGTGTGCCGTTGAAGACCTTCGTGCTGGGCACGTTTCTCGGCATTATTCCAGGCACCTTCGCTATTTCCTATCTCGGCGACACGCTGGATCGCATCGTCGTCGACGCCAAAGTCGCCTACGACGCCTGCGTCGCGACCAAGGGCGCGGGCGCTTGCACGCTGACGCTGGAGCTCGACCGTCTGCCGCTGCGCAACATCGTCATCGCGCTGTCGCTGATCGGCGTCGTTGCGCTGATCCCGCCGGCACTCAAGAAGTGGAGAGCACGCCATGCAGCGCTCTAACGGGGCTCCGGGCACGGGGCCAGGCAGCGCCCCGCTGGGCGCGAGCTACGGCGAGGAGATTAAAGCCGACCTGTGCATCATCGGCGCGGGCTCGGGCGGTCTGTCGCTGGCGGCATCCACGGTGCAGTTGGGGCTGAAGGTGGTCCTGATCGAGAAGCACAAGATGGGCGGCGATTGCCTCAATTACGGCTGCGTGCCCTCGAAAGCGATGATCGCTGCAGCGCGCCGCGCGCATCATATGCGCCGGGCGGGCGTGTTTGGAATACAACCCGTGCAGCCGCAGATTTCGCCGCGCGGCGTGCACGATCACATCCATGGCGTGATCGCCGCCATCGCGCCCAACGATTCCGTGGAGCGCTTCACGGGGCTGGGCGTCCAGGTCATCCAGGCTGCCGCCCGCTTTGTCGACCGCAGTAGCGTCATGGCCGGCGACAAGCTGATCCGGGCGGGGCGGTTTTGTATCGCGACCGGCTCCTCGCCTGCAGTCCCCCCCATTCCGGGCCTCGATCAGGTGCGCTTTTTCACCAACGAGACGATTTTCGACAA
>JANOKV010000641.1:0-3457 GCA_031419415.1 Hyphomicrobiales bacterium
CGACGAGAAATTTTGGGCGCCCGAGGCGCCGTGTCACGAAGGATGTGAAGGACAATGCAAGTCTCGGTGACCAATAGCGACGGACTGAAGCGGACATTGCGCGTCGTAATCGAGCAGGGCGAGCTCGACAAGCGCTTCACGACGCGTCTCGACGAAGTCAAAAATACCATTCAACTCAAAGGCTTTCGCCGCGGGAAAGTCCCTCCGGGCCATATCCGGAAGCTTTACGGCCGCTCGTTGATGGCCGAGGTGGTGCAACAAGCTGTCGACGAAACCAGCCAGAAAGCCATCACCGATCGCGCCGAGCGGCCAGCCTTTCAGCCGAAGATCGATCTTCCGGAGGACACAGCAGAGATCGAGCGCGTCATGAGTGGCGCGTCCGATTTCGCTTATTCGATGAGCTTCGAGGTTCTGCCCGCCATCGAGCTGGCCGATCTCTCGACGCTGCAACTCGAGCGCCTCGTCGCCGATGTGCCCGACGAAGCCGTGGACAAGACGTTAACCCAACTCGCTGAGAGAAATACGAATTTTGTCCCAGAAGAAGGACGCACCGCGACCAAGGGTGACCAGCTCACAATCGATTTTGTCGGCAGCATCGACGGCGTAGAGTTCGAGGGTGGTAAAGCCGAGGACGTGCCGCTCGTGCTCGGCGGGGGTGGGTTTATTCCCGGCTTCGAAGATGGCCTGGAGGGCACCAAGGCCGACGAAGACAAGGTAGTCACGGCCACCTTCCCGGCGGAATACCAGGTCGCCACACTTGCCGGGAAAACGGCGAGCTTCCAAGTCAAGGTGAAGGCCGTCGCGCGACCGGAGACGCCCGCCATCGACGACGAGCTGGCCAAGGGCTTCGGCACCGACTCCCTGGACATGCTCAAGGACCGCATCCGCACCCAAATCCAGCAGGAATACACACAGGTCTCGCGCGCCAAAATGAAGCGCGTGATGCTCGATGTGCTCGATAAGGGGCACAGCTTCGAACTGCCGCCAACCCTCGTCGACAACGAATTCGAGGGCATTTGGAACCAACTCACCCAGAGCATGGACCAGGCAAAGAAAACTTTTGCCGACGAAGGCAAAACCGAGGACGACGTGCGCGCCGAATACCGCAAAATTGCCGAGCGACGGGTCCGTCTCGGCCTCGTACTTGGTGAAATTGGCCAAAAAGGTGAGGTCGAGGTCACCCAGGATGAATTGCGCAACGCTCTTGTCGAGCAAGCGCGGCGTTTCCCTGGCCAGGAAAAGATGGTCTACGAGTACTTCGAGAAGACCCCCGGCGCCGTCTCGCAACTTCGGGCGCCCATTTTCGAAGAGAAGGTCGTCGACTATATTGCGGCACAAGCCAAACCCATCGACCGCAAGGTCAGCTCGGAAGAGTTATTGAAGCCGATCGACGAAGGCGACCTGGCCGGCGCCAGCACGGATAGTGCGCCCGCAGCACCGGCGAGCTGAACCTCGCGACGAATCTGTTAACTTCGGGCCACGATCAGGCCAGTTGCCGCCATGCTGCGGCGTCACGGATGGACAACATGAACGATCTCAGAAGCTCCTACTGGCCGCAGGTCATCGAGCAGACTGCGCGCGGGGAGAGATCCTTCGATCTCGCTTCACGCATGCTCCAAGAACGAATCATCTTCCTGGTCGGCCCGATCGAAGACTTGATGGCCAACTCGATCTGCATGCAGTTGCTCTTTCTCGAGGCGCAGAATCCGAAGAAAGAAATTGCAATGTATATCAACTCGCCGGGCGGAATCGTCACGGCGGGAATGGCCATTTACGACACGATGCAATTCATCAGGTCGCCCGTTGCGACACTATGCATCGGACAGGCTGCTTCGATGGGTTCTTTATTGCTCTCGGCCGGAGCCAAAGGCAACCGCTTCGCCCTCCCCAACGCCCGCATCATGGTGCATCAACCCTCAGGCGGCTTTTCCGGCCAGGCAAGTGATATCGAGCGCCACGCGGAAGATATCATCAAGATGAAGCGCAGATTGAACGAGGTTTACGTGAAGCATACTGGCCAACCCTACGAAAAAATTGAAAGTACGCTCGACCGTGACTATTTCATGGTCGCCGAGCAAGCTCGGGATTTTGGCCTCATCGACCGCGTTTTGAACAAGCGCGAGGAGATCGAGTCCTTGCTTGGCGGTGACAAGAGCTGACTTCGACTGTTGGCTTTCCGTCATAATGGAACCTCAATACGAGCAGAGTATAACGTCCGCCGCAGCGGCATGATCTCTGCATGGGCTCGCCTCTGTCACTTGATTTGGCTAAACGTGGTACACACAAGCGCTTTACGACTGGTGCAATAGAGACACAGCTACGCAACTGTGCCACTATGCTCCAGGCAAACCGAGCTGAACGGTCGAGGATGGACGCCATTTAATTAATCCAAACTTGATCTGTCGGCCCTTAGCATGCTCAAGTCGACGACGATGGTTCGGGCGCCTAGCGTGTCTGGATCGATGCGTTGATCGGCACGTTTCATCGGTGGTCTGTCGGCAAAACGACATTGTGTCGGGCTGCCCACCGGGGTGTGAGAGATCCGAATGGCCAACGAAAAGAACACCCTGTACTGCTCCTTCTGCGGCAAGAGCCAGCATGAGGTCAGGAAGCTGATTGCCGGTCCGACGGTGTTCATCTGCGATGAATGCGTTGAGCTCTGCATGGATATCATCCGTGAAGAGAACAAAAATACGCTTGTCAAGTCGCGGGACGGCGTGCCCAGCCCGCAGGAAATCTGCAGCGTTCTGGATTCGTACGTCATCGGTCAGGAGTACGCCAAGCGCGTTCTGGCTGTCGCGGTCCACAACCACTACAAGCGGCTCAATCACGCCGCGAAAAACAACGACGTCGAACTCGCCAAGTCGAACATCCTACTCGTCGGCCCGACCGGTTGCGGCAAGACGCTGCTCGCCCAGACCTTGGCGCGCATCCTCGACGTACCCTTTACGATGGCCGACGCCACGACGTTGACTGAAGCCGGCTACGTCGGTGAGGACGTCGAAAACATCATATTGAAATTGCTGCAGAACGCCGACTACAACGTCGAGCGGGCGCAGCGCGGCATCGTCTACATCGACGAAGTCGACAAGATCAGCCGCAAATCCGACAACCCGTCGATCACGCGCGACGTGTCGGGTGAAGGTGTGCAGCAAGCGCTACTGAAGATCATGGAAGGCACAGTGGCTTCCGTACCGCCGCAGGGTGGCCGCAAACATCCCCAGCAGGAATTCCTGCAGGTTGATACGACGAATATCCTCTTCATCTGCGGCGGGGCCTTCTCGGGCCTCGAGAAGATCATCTCGCGGCGTGGCAAAGGCACCTCCATCGGCTTCGGCGCGACCGTCATCGGTCCCGACGAGCGCCGCACCGGAGATATCCTGCGCAGCGTCGAGCCGGAAGATTTGCTCAAATTCGGTCTCATCCCGGAATTCATCGGCCGCTTGCCGGTGATCGC
>JANOKV010000642.1:0-2095 GCA_031419415.1 Hyphomicrobiales bacterium
CTCCTCGAAAGGCCCGCTCGCCAAGGCGATCGGCTATCAGTTCAACCACTGGGCCGCGTTCACGCGCTTCCTCGACGACGGCCGCATCTGCCTGTCGAACAATGCGGCGGAGCGCAGCATTCGTGGCATCGCCGTCGGGCGCCGCAACTGGACCTTCTGCGGCTCCGACTTTGGCGGCCATCGCGCAGCGGTCGTGTTCACGCTCATCGAGACGGCCAAACTCTGCGACGTCGATCCCAAGGCATGGCTCGCCGATCATCCTGCGCAGCAGCTTGACGCCCTGCTGCTCTGGAACTGGAAGACCGCGCGCAAGCAAGAGGCGACGCGTCATGCGGCCTGATCGCCACGCAATGCCGAGCGCCCCTGCGGCCTTCGCCGGATGCTTACTCGAGACCGGTCACGACATCAGAGAAATAGGAGACCAACTCCTTCTCGGGTGCGCTGAAACCGTGGATCAGGATTGTAACCTCCGCGTTTGGCTTGAGGTGCTGCCCAAAGTCGGCCTTCAGCTCGATGCCGGTGGCAGTCTGCAGCAGCAAACGCAGATGAGGTCGCTGAGAAATTCGTTCCACGATCGGCCAGGTTCTGCCCGTGACGTAAACGGCGCCGCTGTGCAGCGATGCATTGGCAAATGGCCTATGCTGGCTCACCATCTGCTGCTCGGTGCAATACCCGACCAACGCGGCAATTCCGCCAAGCAAAAGCACGATGAGTCCCATGACGACGAACGTAGGATCGAGCAGTTCTTTCCTGGAACCTTCATCACTCATTGACAGCCCCCGTCTCAAGGGGGCGACGCTGAATTGATCGCAGATCGCGGACCGCGCCTACATCGAAATCCACCCTGATCCCATTGCATAGCTGAAGGTCGGGAAAATGTCTCCCGCACCCAATGCGCCGGATGGCAGATTGAATGATCCCGTAGGCCAACGCGAAAACCTCCACTTGCCCAGCCGGTAGAGTTCGGCCTCTGACCGCCGAAACGAACCGTTCACGGCACTGAGAATCACTTGTTGCGACAACGCAACACACAAGTCAATTTCTCGAAAACATCTCAAAATAAGCTCGACTCTCGGAATTTATCTGGGGATAACTTCGATGCCCATCGCTACTTAGCCTACGGTCCGGGGGGACCGGGTGGGGAGGGCGGCAGGCGAGGCTCAGTCCTGGGGTTTGCTTACCCCGCACCGCCAGGACTGAGCCCCGTCGCTTTTGTCGGAGCGAAGCGCGACTGATCATCAGAACGGCGCACGCTTGACGTGGCGCGCTACGTCCTCGCGGCTCTGTGACTCCATGCTTCAAGTCGCAGATGAAATTGGTATTTGACGTCTGTGGGTCAACGATAGGCCCGGGGCGTAGAGAGGTTGTGCTGAATCACATTTCTGTTGCTCGGATCGAAAATCCAAGTTTGTCCAGCGAGAAGGTCATGAATGTTGACCTGGGGCGGAGCCACATGGTGCACGAACCAAAGTTCATCGATGTTTTCCGGTTTAGTTGGAAAAGCATCCTCGAACGCCTCCACCAACTTCAGATCACTCATGAGAGCAATGTCCCAAGATTCCAACAGCAATAATGCTTTGCAATTTCGAGCCCGGTACGCCGCCAGTTGCGTCAGCTTGTCATGTCGCCCGACGAGCTGATCCCGCAGCCGGGAAGAGAGGGTCTGATCGCATGGATCATATCTCGCAAACACGACTCCATCCGACTTGAGAGGTCCGCCTTTTTCCGCAACGAGAGCGAAGGGAATACCGACGATGCCTTCCAATCTATGGCATCCATCCGGCATTGTTGGAGCGACATCGTTAATCCAGCCTCGCAAAGCCTGGTTGATGAGTTTCCAGTCCTGTCCTTTCTTGATTGCGTTCCAATGGATCGTCACTTGAAGGCGAAATCCGAGTCTATTGCGATACTCATCCTCCAGCCCACCAATGACTCGGCAAAACTGCACATCCCGATGGCGCCCGTCCGGCAAACTATCTACCGAGGTATGTTGGACTGCATAGGGCCCAATAATTGCGTCGATTTCACCGTGAGCATCGTCCTCTGGCCAGCGATCCACGCCGCAAACAGGTCGGCCCATTTTCTCAAGAAACTC
>JANOKV010000643.1:0-2002 GCA_031419415.1 Hyphomicrobiales bacterium
TGGAATGCGTCGGTGAACGGCGAACGACAGAAAGCTCTGTCGGAGGCCATGGGGGCGCCGAACCGGCCAGCCGGCGAACTGGTCAAGGAGTTGGTTGCCGGAATAGACCAGCCGACCAGCCTGCGGGACGTCGGCATCAAGCGTGAAAACCTGGACGAGATCGCCAAGCGGGCGTTGGGCTATCGACCGGTCCAGATCAACCCGCGCAAGATCTCGACGGCGGACGACGTGCGCGAGATCCTTGAGCTGGCGTGGTGAGCATTCGGACCCACGGTGATCGAATTCAGGTGGCGACAGCTGTCTTTGTCCTTGTCATCCCGGCATTTACTGCCGGGATCGAGTGCCCCGCACCCCGCCGAGGGATGGATCCCGGCAATAAATGCCGAGATGACAAACGCGAGTTTGAGGCTTGACGTGCCTAGCTCGAGCCACATCCGGCTGATTTCACAGATGACGTGCGCGATAGGGCGCGCCATAAGGTGCCGGCATTAATTTCAGCGCGGCGAGAACCCCCGCGCGGCTCCACCCATGAGGACTCCCACCCGATGCGCGATTTCAGCTTTCCCGGTCGATCCGCCGTCTATGGCGCCCGCGCCATGGTCGCGACGTCGCTTCCCGCAGCGAGCCTGGCAGCGATCGAGATGCTGAAAAGCGGTGGCAATGCCATCGATGCGGCAATCTGCGCGACGGCCGTCATGTGCGTGGCCGAGCCGGCCATGACCGGCATCGGTGGCGACTGTTTCACCATCATCGCAAAACCCGGCCAGAAGCCGATCGCCCTCAACGGTTCGGGCCGCGCGCCGATGGCCGCGAACGCGGCGTGGTACGCCAAGCAAGGCATCACCTCGATCGAGACGCAGAGCCCACATGCGGTGACCGTGCCCGGCGCCATCGATGCCTGGGCGACGCTTCTCAAAGACCACGGTCGTAAATCTTTTGCCCAGGTATTGGCGCCCGCCATCGAACATGCGGAGCGGGGCTTTGCGGTGTCGCCGCGCGTCGCCTACGATTGGGCCAACCTCGTCACGAAGGTCAAAGCCAATGCGGCAGCCGCGCATCATTTGCTGATCGACGGGCGGGCGCCGCGCGTGGGTGAAATCATGCGCTTTCCGGCGCTGGCGGCAACCCTGAAGACAATCGCACGTGAGGGTCGCGATGGCTTTTACGCAGGCGAAGTCGCAGCCGACATGGTCGCGGAATTGAAGGCGTTGGGCGGCCTGCACACGCTCCAGGATTTCGCCGAGCAGCGCTGCACCTATGTCGATCCGATTTCGGTCGCCTACAAGGGGGTCGACCTGCTCGAGCTGCCGCCCAACAACCACGGCGTCGTCGCTTTGGTGCTGCTGAAAATGCTGGAGCGCCTCGGGCCGCTTTCGAAAACCTCGGTCAGCGCGGATCGCTATCACGTCATGATGGAAGCGGTGCGCCTCGTCTATGCGATGCGCGATATCTATGTCGCCGATCCGGATATGGCCGACGTCCCCATCGCTCACATGCTATCCGATGCCTTCGCCGACGAGCTGGTGCGGCGCATCGATCGCAAAAAGCGCAAACCGGAGCTGGGCCCGATTCCGACGCCTGGTGGAACGGATACGATCTATATGTGCGTGGTCGACGAGGACGGGACGGCGGTCTCGTTCATCAATTCCGTATTCTCGGGTTTCGGATCGGGAATTGGGACGAAGAAAACCGGCATTCTCTTCCAGAACCGTGGGCAGGGCTTCGTGCTCGATCCCAAGCACCTCAACTGTATCGCGCCGGGCAAGCGACCCATGCACACGCTTATTCCCGCCATGGCCATGCAGGACGGAAAGCCGTTGATGACGTTTGGCGTCATGGGCGCAAATTTCCAGCCCATGGGCCATGTCTACATGTTGACCAACGTCCTCGACTACGGGCACGACCCGCAGCAGGCCGTCGATGACCCGCGCATCTTCTTCGAGGGCAACACGTTGTGGTGTGAAAATTCGGTGCCCGGTGACGTGTACGAAGCTTTGGCCGG
>JANOKV010000644.1:0-5505 GCA_031419415.1 Hyphomicrobiales bacterium
ATGCCCGACCTCGAGATTATCGGTGTTCCGTTTTCGAACTATGTCCGCTCCGTTCGCATGCTCTGCGAGGAAAAGGGCGTCGCCTACACGCTGACCCCCTCGCGTCCGCATACGCCCGAGGTCACCGCCATTCACCCCGCCGGCCAGATTCCGGCGATGCGCCATGGCGACGTGGCGCTGTTCGAGACGAAGGCGCTCGCGACCTACATCGACAAGGCGCTTCCAGGGCCGAAGTTCATCCCCGACGATGCGGCGGGCGCGGCCCATGTCGAGCAGTGGGTGTCCTACGGCAACGCCAAAGTCGACAAGTGGATCATGCGCGAGTTCGTCGTGCCGCAAGCTTTCGCCGACAAGGAGAAAGGACCCGACATGGCGCGGGTCAATGCGGCCATTCCCGAAATCGAAAAGTGCTGCAAAGTGCTGGACGATGCGGTGGCGAAGACCGGGTATCTCGCCGGCCCCGCGCTCACCTATGCGGACATGCATGTGCTGCCGATGATCGTCACCCTGCAGGCGTACCCAGCCGGGAAGGAGATCGCGCCCAAGTACAAGAACCTCATGGCTTGGCAGGCCAAGCTCACCGCGCGGCCGTCCTACGAGAAGACCGCGCCGCCGCCGCGCAAGTGATCGTTCTCGACCGACCGCCGAAGCCACGCCCAACCCCCGCGTCGGGCGCGATTGAAATGGGCTCCGCCTCCAGCTTTCCTAGTGCAACCCGCAATGGCGTCCGATCGGGACGCCCGCCTGTGGAGAGACGCCCGTGCCAGCAGATGACATCCAAACTTACGATTACATCGTTGTCGGCGCCGGCTCCGCTGGTTCGGCAGTGGCCAACCGATTGTCCGCCGATCCGCGCCATCGGGTGCTGCTGCTCGAAGCCGGAGCCGCCAGCCATCCCTGGTCGCGCATTCCGATCGGGTACGCCAAGCTGCTCCACAATCCCACGGCCAACTGGCTCTACGCGTCGGAGCCAGAGCCCGCCACGAATGGCCGCAAACTGCATGTCCCGCGCGGCAAACTGCTGGGTGGATCGAGTGCGATCAACGGCAATGCGTTCGTGCGGGGCCAAGCGCAGGATTTCGACACCTGGGCGCAATTGGGCAATCGCGGGTGGAGCCACCGGGACGTGCTTCCCTACTTCAAGCGCATGGAGAGCTATGAGGGCGGCGATGACGCCCTGCGCGGTCGCGACGGCCCGATCCGCGTCACCAACCCCGCACCGCAAGACCCGATTTTTACCGCACTGATCGCGGCGGCGGGTGAGGTCGGCATTCCCCACAACCCCGATTACAACGGCGCCAACCAGGACGGCATCGCCATGAGTCAGGCGAGCATCTCGAACGGGCGTCGGATGAGCACGGCGCACTGCTATCTGGACCCGATCCGCAACCGCGCCAATCTGCGCATCGAAACCGGCGCGTTGACCCGAGCCCTCATGCTCGACGGGACGCGCTGCACGGGCGTGCGCTACACCGTCGCTGGCCAAGCACGCGAAGCCCGCGTCAGCCGCGAAGTCGTGATCAGTGGCGGTGCGATCAATTCCCCGCAACTGCTCGAGTTGTCGGGTATCGGCCAAGCCGATCGATTGCGTGCGCTGGGCATCGAGGTGCGTCACGCGCTGCCCGGCGTCGGCGAGAATCTGCGCGACCATTACGCGCCCCGCACGCGCTGGGCGGTCGGCGCACGCGGCGTCACGTTCAACGATCGGGGCCGTGGTCTGGGCCTCGTCGGCCAAGCTCTGCGTTATGCGTTCACGGGCAAAGGCATGCTCGGCGCCGTGGCGGCGCCCATCCGCGCCTTCGTGCGCTCCCGCGAAGGGCTCGAGGCACCCGACCTGTTGCTCGGCTGGGTGCCGATGTTGACCGAGACCGGCCGTAAAGGCCCCAAGATCTCGCGCCAATCGGGCATGACGTGCTACGCGCACGTGATGCGGCCCGAGAGCAAAGGCCACATCCACATCACGTCATCCGATCCAGAGCGGCCACCCGCCATCAGCTTCAATTTCCTGTCGGCGTCGAGCGACGCCGCGTTGACGATCCGCGCCATTCGCATCGCGCGCTCCGTCATGAACGCGCCGACGCTGGCTGCGCTGCAGGTTTCGGAAATCGCTCCTGGCGCGGCGCTCGAAACGGACGATGAAATCCTCGATTGGGTGCGCCGCTTCGGCGAAACGACCTACCATCCCGTCGGCACCTGCAAGATGGGCTCCGACGCCATGGCCGTCGTCGATGATCAGCTTCGGGTGCGCGGCCTCACCGGCGTGCGCGTTGCCGACGCCTCGATCATGCCGACGTTGACCTCTGGAAATACGAATGCTCCCGCCATCATGATCGGCGAAAAAGCCGCCGACATGGTGCTGAAGAGCGCTGCCTGAAACGGACCCACGAGCTCTCTATCCGTCCGTCGCGGAACCAAGGGGGGCGATGGCGGCTTAATGTTCGGTCCGGACCGATGATGCACCGAGAAGCGAAACCTCATGCGAAGACTGAAAGCGGGAGCGGGCGCGTTCCTGCGCCACGAAGCGGCCGGAGGGTTCATTCTCCTCGCAGCCGCTGTTTTCGCCCTGCTGCTGAGCAACTCCCGGCTGGCTTGGCTCTACGACGCTATCCTCGACACGCCCGCTTCCATCCGCATCGGGGCCGTCGCGATCGACAAGCCTCTGTTGCTGTGGGTCAACGATGGATTGATGGCGATCTTCTTTTTTCTGGTCGGTCTGGAAGTGAAGCGCGAAATGCTCGTCGGCGATCTGTCGTCGGTCCGGCGCGCCATGCTGCCGTTGATTGCCGCCGTAGGCGGCATGGCGGTGCCTGCGCTGGTTTACGTGCTCATCAATGGGGCAAACCCGGATGGCCTGAAAGGGTGGGCCATTCCGGCGGCGACCGACATTGCTTTCGTCGTTGGCGTGCTGGCGTTGCTGGGCTCACGCGTCCCGGCATCGGTGAAAGTTTTTTTGCTCGCTTTGGCGATCGTCGATGATCTGCTCGCGATCGTCATCATCGCGCTGTTCTATGCGCACGACCTCGCACTGCCGGCACTGGCCTTGGCCTCCGTCGGGGCAATCTTCCTGATCGTCTTGAACCGCTCTGGCGTCAGAGCGTTCGGTCCCTACTTGATCGTGGGCGCCGTGATGTGGGCCTGCGTTTTGAAGTCGGGGGTGCACGCGACGCTCGCGGGCGTCGCGCTGGCGCTGGCCATTCCCGTCGACAGTGCCGACGACAGCCCGTCGATGCTCGAGCGGGCAGAAACTGCGTTGGGGCCATGGGTGCATTTCGGAGTCGCCCCGATATTCGCGTTCGCCAATGCCGGTGTATCGCTTTCCGCCGTCACACTGGCGTCCATGCTCGAGCCCATTCCGTTGGGCATTGCCGCTGGCCTATTCCTCGGCAAGCAGATCGGAATTTTCGCCAGTACATGGACTGCGGTGAAACTCGGGATCGGGGAGATGCCGCAAGGCGCGACCTGGCGACACATTTACGGCGTGGCGCTTCTCGGCGGCATCGGCTTCACGATGAGCTTGTTCATCGGCACGCTGGCGTTCCCCGAGCCATCCTTCGCAGCGGCAGTGCGGGTCGGTGTCCTTGTCGGGTCCTTGGCATCGGCGGTTTTCGGTATCGTGGTGTTGTGGGGATCGCCGAGCGCACTGCGGCCCGGTGATGTCGCGCGCTCCTCCTCCGCATCATGAGCACGGCGCTCGAGGCCCGCCTGTCTTGCAAACGCTGCCTTGCCGCTGGGCTTCGTCCGAAATAACGTCGGGTCCACGTCGCGCCCATCGTCGGAAAAAAATCCGGACGGACGCACAGGAGTTTGCGCCGGGACACTGCCACTGCAGCGCGCCCAGATGACATCAGCTCGTAAAAAAGGCTCGCACGCCATGGCGGTTATCGATTCTCAAGTGCACACGTACGAGCGTAATCATCCCGGTCGGCCGTGGGTCGGTGTGCTGCATGGGCCGCCAGACGTCACGGGCGCGGATATGGTTGCGGCCATGGACGCCGTCGGCGTGGACGGTGCGCTGCTCGTGTCACCCTTCGCGATGTATCGCTTCGACGCCAGCTACGCCGTCGAGGTCAATAAGGCGCACCCCGGACGGTTCGGCCTGATCAAGCCGGTGGACACGGCTGACCCCGCAGTCGCTGAGGTCATTGCCGACTGGTCAGCGACCGATGGGACCGTCGGTATCCGCATCATGATGAACGCCGCCGTCTCGACCGATCCCGCCGATCCGGGCATCAATCGCGTGCTCGCTGCCGGCGCCAAACACGGCATGCCGGTCAACATTCTGTGCTGGGGACGTTTGGAACAAGCCGCTCAGATGGCCGCACGCAATCCCGCCACGACGATCGTCATCGATCATTTGGGGCTTCAGCAGCCGTTCGAGCCGCCTGCACCCGCCAAACCCTTCGCCGATATCGAGAAGGTCATTGCGTTGGCCGCTTACGAGAACGTCGCCATCAAAATCAGCGGGGCCTGCACGCTGTCACACGCGCCGTTCCCCTATCCCGACATTTGGGACAACGTCTGCCGCATCATCGACGCCTTCGATGTCGACCGCTGCCTCTGGGGCACCGATTGGACGCGCGCCGTCGGCTTGCTCACCTACAAGCAGGGTGTCGACGCGTTTCGCGTCACGCAACAACTTTCGGCGAGTGATCGCGAAGCCCTCATGGGCGGGTCGCTGCAACGGATCTACAAGTGGGCGCCTTCGAAAGGTTGATGGCTTGCGAGCCCGCTCGCCGAACGCAAAAGGCCGCCTTGCGCGGCCTTTTTTTGCGTTTTGCCATGGCCCGGCTGAGCGCGTGCCGCAGGTTGTCGGGAACCCGAGGCGCGAAGCGGGGTTGTAAGCACCAGCATCAGTCGACTGTCAGACCACCCAGGAGAAGTCATGCCCGCACCCGTAAAATCGTCTTTGACAGCCATTGCTTTGGCACTGGTCGCAAGCGGGCCGGTGCTGTTGGCGCATGGCCAGGCGCCAAAAGCGCAGCCAACACAGAAGGCATCGACCGAGAAAGACAAATCAGACGGCGCGATGAAACGCGCCGACAACGATATGCGCGCCGTCTTGGAGAGCTTGCAGAAACTCGGCGCCAAACCGCTTTCGACATTGACCGTCGAACAAGCCCGCGCCCAGCCGACACCGGCCGATGCCGTAAAGGCGGTGATCGCAGAGCGCGGCAAGAAGCCACCAGCCTCGAACGTGCGCAAAGAAAACGTGATGTACCAGGGTGCGGCAGGGCAATTGCCGGCGCGGATTTATACGCCCGCCCGCTCCACCAAACAGGGCCAGCCCGATACTGCCCTTCCCGTTATCGTCTATTATCACGGCGGGGGCTGGGTGATCGCTGATCTCGACACCTACGACGCATCCGCTGAGGCGCTGGCGCAGAAGGCAAATGCCATTGTGGTCTCCATTGAATATCGCAAAGCGCCGGAGCACAAATTTCCCGCCGCGCACGAAGACTCGTTCCGCGCCTATCAATGGGCGCTGGCCAATGCACAAAAGTGGGG
>JANOKV010000645.1:0-1658 GCA_031419415.1 Hyphomicrobiales bacterium
TCTGCTGCTCGGCACGCCGGTGCATGCGGCGGTCGATTTGGCCGTCGAGCAATGTCGGCGACAGCGATCGGCGTTGCCCTACGCCAAGCTCGCCAATGCCGTGCTGCGTCGCGTGGCCAAAGAAGGGCCGACGATCCTCGACACGCTCGACACGGCGCGTCTGGACGTTCCGGAGTGGATGTACAGGCGCTGGGTGAAGCACTACGGCGCGGAACGCGCATCCGAGATCGCCAGCGCGAGCCTTCGCGAGGCGCCGCTCGATCTGTCGGTGAAGAGTGATGCTGCGGGCTGGGCGCAAAAGCTCGGTGGCCACGTGCTGGCGACGGGCTCTGTTCGATTGGTCGAACACGCTCGGGTCGATGAGCTGCCGGGCTATCGCGAGGGAGCGTGGTGGGTGCAGGATGCAGCGGCCGCGTTGCCGGTGCGACTGCTAGGCGATGTCGCTGGCCTGCGCGTTGCCGATCTGTGTGCCGCGCCGGGTGGCAAGACGGCTTCACTGGCTGCGGCACGGGCACGGGTGACTGCGGTCGACGTGTCGGCCCAGCGGCTCGAAATCGTGGGCCGAAACGTGGCCCGTCTCGGCCTAGCGGGATCCGTCGAGATAATCGCTGCGGATATCGAAACGTGGCAGTCGGCTGAACTATTCGACGCCGTACTGTTGGATGCGCCGTGTTCGGCGACGGGAACGATCAGACGTCACCCCGATATCCTGCACCTGAAGCGCGCCGATGACATTGTGCGCTCGGCAGTCGTCGAGGCCCGATTGCTCGGTCGAGCGGCTGGCATCGTGAAACCGGGTGGATTGCTGGTCTACTGCACCTGCTCGCTCGAGCCCGAAGAGGGGGAGCAGTGTGTGGCGCAGCTTCTCGAGGGCGGAGAGTTCGTGCGCGAGCCTCTGGTGGCTGGCGACCTTGGTGGACGCGCGGATTGGATCACGCGCGACGGCGATCTGCGCACGTTTCCCTTCCAGAACCCTGGATTGGGTGACGTCGGGAGCGGCGGCGGTATGGACGGCTTTTATGCGGCCCGCCTGCGCCGCCGTGTCGGGGCGTGACTAGATCCCGATGAGACGCGGTCACGCCCTGTCGACAGTGCGAGTCGAGGTAGGTCGAATGAGTTATTTCTTCACGAGCGCGTCGCGGATTTCTTTGAGGTAGACCTCGCTCGCTGCGGGCGCGACCGGTGCGGCGGGAGCGATGGCCTTCTGGGCCTCGAAGCGCTTCTTGGCCATGTTCATGGCTTTGATGACCGCGAACAGACACGCCGCGACGATCACAAAATCGACGACGGTTTGCACGAACATGCCGTATTTGATCGGCCCGGCTGCCAGTGTTTTGAAATCGGGCGCACCGCCAAGCAAGCCGATAACCGGCATCAAGACGTTGCCGACCATCGACTCGACGATTTTTCCGAACGCGGCTCCAATGATGACGCCGACGGCCAAATCGACGACGTTGCCTTTCATCGCAAATTCTCTGAATTCCGACATCAGTGACATGGCGCTGGTCCTTCCTGGGGCTTCGCCCTCGGTTCAATTCGAATCGGTTCAGAAACGTTAGTGGAACACCCTCGGAATACCAATATCGATCCGTGCAAGTCGGATACACACCGGGACTCCCGCTGAACCGATCCGTGTTCTATCGTCTCCGCCGAGACGG
>JANOKV010000646.1:0-5652 GCA_031419415.1 Hyphomicrobiales bacterium
GCCTTGCAGATGTCCTGCATCGTCGTGCGATGAAACCCCGCCCGCGCGAAGCAGAGCTCCGCCGCATCCAGGATGTGAGTCCGGCGGGCGATTTGCGTATCGGGCTTGAGTTTCGGCACAATGGGTTCCTGCTGGCGAAGCGCGCAGTCCAGCTTTAACAAAACGAACGTTCGTTCTATTTGCGCAGAATCGAGGCGAGATCAAGGCACAATCGCGCCCTTCACGAACTCGTTAACTGGCCAAAATGCCGCGGAGTTCGCTGTTTCCCGGATGAGGCTTCGAGCCCGCGCGCGCCGCGCCACGGGTGCGCTACCTGAATTTCGGTATCACGCCCTCACCGAAGCGACGCATGGAGGCCATGATCTTGTCGTGGGTCAGGTAACCGAAGCTCATTTGTGCGAGCACGTGGCCAATGCCGGCTGCTTTCATCTCGGCGATCTGCTCGGTGACGTCGCGCGCGGTGCCGTAGATCGCGCCGTTCGCCAAGGCGAACTGCACCCCATCCGCGTCCGCGACGCTCGAATCCGTCCAGGCGTTGAGAAACGCTTTGTCGAAGCGGAAATCGGCGGGGTTGTAGGTGTCGCGGGCGTGGTTCATGTGCTTTCGCGTATGTAGCAGCGCGGCGGCCAGATCGTCTTCGGCCTCGGCGCGGCTGTCGGCGACGTAGACGTGCCGCCACACGGCGGCCTGCTGGGCGAGCCGCCGCTGTGCCGTGGCATCGAGCCCGCTTTCGGCGAGGCCTGCCGCGTAGAGCGCCAGGCGTTCGCGCAGTGCCGGCAAGGCGAGCCGCACGGTCAGGATCGGCACGCCCTGCCGGCCCGCTGCCGTGAACGAGGGCGGCGAGACGCAGCTCTGCCAGATCGGCGGGTGGGGCTTCTGCACGGACCGTGGCCGTAACGCCGGCAAACGCGCTGCGAAGTATTGGCCTTTGAAGTCCAGCGGCTCTTCGACCCAGGCGCGGCGCATCAAATCGATCGCTTCCGCCATGCGCGCGCGGCTGTCGTCGCTACGCAGGCCGAAGCCCACATACTCGTACTCATTGAAAATCGAGCCTCGACCGACGCCGACATCGAGGCGACCATTGGACAGATTGTCGATGACGGCGAGTTCGGTCGCGAGCCGAATGGGATGGCGCAGCGCCATCTGGATGACGGCAAAGCCGATCCGAATGCGCGAGGTCTTGACGGCGAGCGCGCTCGCAAACGGGATCGGATCGCAATAGACGCTTTCGCCCGTGAAGTTGTGCTCGGTCAGCCAGACGCCATCGAAGCCCATGGCCTCTGCATGACACGCCTGCGCCAATTGTTCGTGAATGCCGGCCTGATCGGCCTCCGGCGAGGGAGAGTGCGCAAGCGTCAGCCAGCCGAATTGCATTGCTCGATCTCCGTCTGGCGCGCAACCCGGCGCGAACTGATGTGGGGGGCACGTTATCCCGCGATCGAGGCGCTCTCAACGATTGAGTGACACGTAGGGCCGGCGTAGCGTCGACTGGGCAATGGTGGAATAGTCGATGCCGCGCCCTGCGGCACAAGGGGACTGCTCACGATGACACTCGATGTCTTTCTGCTCGTGCTGGCGGCAGCCGCCATGCACGCGGGGTGGAATGCGGTCGTCAAGGGCGGTGCCGATCCGTTCGTGTCCGTCACGCATGTGTCGCTGTTTTCGGGGCTTACCGCACTGCTGTGCCTACCGCTCGTGTCCATACCGATTGCGGCGGCGTGGCCGTGGCTCGCGCTGTCAGCGGTGCTGCACACGGTCTATCGTTTCATGCTGATCGGCGCCTACCGCACGGGCGATATGGCCCAGGTCTACCCCATCATGCGGGGCGCAGCGCCCATGATGACGGCGATCGGCACGGCCTTGCTCATCGGCGAGGTCATCAGCTCGACCGGTTTTGCCGCCGTCGGCGCGCTGTCGTGCGGCGTGTTCTTGATGTCGCTGAAGGGCGGCCGCGTCGGCAATTTCCAAAGTCGCGCCGTGGCGTTCGCCTTGGCCTCGGCGATGGCGACCTGTGGCTACAGCCTCGCCGACGGGTTCGGCGCCCGCCTCAACGGGTCGGCCCCGAGCTACGCGCTGTGGATGTTCGTCGTCAATGCGCTGGCTATGCAGACGATCGCCCTGGCGATGCGCGGACCCGCCATTTACGCTGATCTGCACAAAACCTGGGCGCTTTCGGCCGGCGGCGGCCTGATGTCGATGACTGCTTATTTCATTGTCATCTGGGCCATGACACAGGCCCCCATCGCTCTGGTTGCAGCCCTGCGCGAAACCAGCGTCCTCTTCGGCGCCGTCATCGCGCTCGTCATCTTGAAAGAACCCCTGACCGGTTGGCGCGTGCTCGCATCCCTGCTGGTGTTGCTGGGCGTGGTCCTGTTGCGGGTGGCGTGAGGCGCACGCGGCGGCGTCAAACCCGTTGGCGATTGCCGCCGAGGTTCAGGGCACATACCCAGGCAAACCGAACGCATTCAAATACCCGAAAAGACCCACCGAACCACCGGTATGGAGGAAAACGATATTGTCTGTCGGCTTGAAATGACCTTTCAGGACGAGGTCGATGAGCCCCGCCATGCCTTTGGCCGAATACACCGGGTCGAGCAGGATGCCCTCCTTGACGGCGAGCAACTTGAGGGCTTCGACCATCCCCACGGTCGGGATGCCATAGCCCTGGCCGACGTAGTCGCAGTTGGCGACGACCTGCTCGCGCTTCACCGCGCCGGGCACTCCGACATAGGCGCATGTTTTCTCCGCGAGCGCGAACACGTTGGCTTCCTGGCGATCCTTCGGCGCCCGAACACCGATACCCAGCACGGGGATCTGGCTATTCAGCATCGCCAACCCGGCCACGAGCCCGGCTTGTGTGCCAGCACTCCCCGTCGCGTGCACGACGTGGTCGATTCTCAGACCCATCTCCGTCGATTGGGCGAGCAACTCCAGCGCCGCGTTGACATAGCCGAGCGCGCCAACCGGATTCGAGCCACCGCCCGGAATGACGTAGGGACGTTTGCCCTTCTTTTTGAGATCGGCCGCGAGCACGTCCATCTCCTTTTGCATGTCGGCCCCACCGGGTCGCTTGGAGATCGAGGCGCCGTGCAGTTGATCGAGCAGCACGTTGCCCGACATCGTGTAGGCCTCGTCGGCATAACCGGTGCGATCCTCGAGGAGGATATGGCAGGCCATACCGAGTTTGGCGGCGATCGCTGCTGTTTGGCGCGCATGATTGGATTGCGTCGCACCCTGCGTGATGACCGTGTCTGCTTTTTCGGCCACGGCCTCCGCCATCAGATACTCGAGCTTGCGGGTCTTATTGCCGCCGCTGGACAGCCCCGTGCAATCGTCTCGCTTGATCCACAGCTTAGGTCCGCCGAGGTGCTTGGAAAGGTTCTCCATGGGCTCGAGCGGCGTTGGAAAATGGCCGCAACGGATGCGCGGAAACTTGGCGAGGTTCATGGCAATCTCCACGAGGTTGTACGATGGCCGTCGACTGAGCACCCACCCGACACGTGCACTCACTACGTAGGTTGTGCATTTACGATTCACGTCGAGCCGAAATCGCTGTAGTCCAACGCCCGCCAGGGTCAACACCGCGCGTCGGGCAAGTCAAGTCTGGGTGACTACGGCCACCATGAGTGCGCTTTCCTCGTTGGTTGGGTCAAGCCCTTGCGCGATCCAACTGGTCTCGTCCATCCATAGCCGTCGGGTCGCGCAAAGTGCAGAGCACGAGCCTAAGGCTCTCGCCCTCCCGAACGTTCAGAAGCGTCGACTGCGCCGGCTTGAAACAAACGCGTGCCGGCGTTGGGAAACGTGCTCCGATCAGATCAACGCAACGGGTCGAGTGAACCCGACCGGCGCAAGGGTCTTTCCAGGATCTCGTTCAAGGCCCGCTCGGCTGCCTCGCGGTCGGCATTCGATTGCATCGCGCGAAGCACCCTTTCCGCACCTTTGACGGTGACCAGGGCTGCCCCGGCGGTCTCGAGGCCGTTCGCGAGTTCGCGGTTGGCGCTCGCCAAGTCCTGGCGCAGACGCGCGGCCCTCAGCAGGGCAAACTCCTGCAGTCGTGCCCCATCACCGAGGGGATCGTCGATCAATTGCGCGACGCGCGACGCCGCAGCGGCGAGCTCCGCGCACCGCGCCCTCGCCTCTGCCACTTCGACGATGCGCTGTCGATAGAGCAGCGCGGTCACCTGCACGATCCGTTGCAATTTTCTGATGTCGCGCTTTATCATCTCGGCATCCGCGTGGTGGACCTTTGCCTGCACTGCTATGGCCCCAGAAAGGTCCGGGATGACTGGAGCTATCTCATGACATCCAGGCGGAAGCTGTCGACGAGGACACGGACTATCTCACCCACCGAGACATACAGGAGCAGCAGACCGCCGAATGCAATAAAGGGCGCCGAAACGAAATACGCGGATATCTGGGGCACGAGCCGACCCAGAATGGCAAACATGATGTTGACAACGACACCGTAGACGAGGAATGGCGCGCTGATCTGCAGCCCCATCATAAAGGCCGGCGCGATGATCTGGCCGTAATGGCGCAGCAGAGCCTCGGTATCGAGATATCGTCCAACGGGAATCGTGTCATAGGACTCGACGAGTTTCACGACGAGCCCCTGGGGCAACTCCAAGACGAACAGCAGGAGTGTCCCCAGAATGGCCAACCCATTGGCGATGGCGGGCACCGGTTCATCGCCATCGATGCTTCCGGATATCCCACTCATCCCGATGTAATGTGATATCGCCGTGCCTGCGCATTCCAGAGCCTCGATGAACAACCGGGCAATCAGTCCGAACACCGCACCGGTCACACTCTCACCCGCCACGAGCCAGAGTAGACCCGCGCTGGAGCCGTCGTTGGGACGCTGGCCCACATCGACGAGAGGTGCTGTGGCAAATGCCAGAACGACAGCCAGAAAGAGCCGAAAGCGGGTGGGAACACGGGCCGTCGATAGACCTGGAACGAGGATGAGACACCCCGCCATTCGACAAAACACCAGAAACGTCTCCATCACCGGAACGTCGATCTGCATTCTCGGTCAGCCGATGCTTCCCAGCGTTCTGATTTGAATGCCGCGCGCCAGTTCCGAATGCGACAACACCGGCACGGTCGAAAACAGCCGCTCCACCACCATGCGGACGAAGGGTCGGGCCTCCGCCGAACAAACCAGAACGAATGCTTCGCCCTTGTCCATGAGCGGTTGGATGATCCGAGACGCATCGCGACTGAACTCCTCGATCGTCTGGGGATCGATGTCGAATTCAATCACCTCTCCTCGCGGATCGCGCCGCAAACTCTCGTGGAAGGCGAGATCCCACCGCGCACCCAACCGCAACACTCCGAGCGACCCACCCTCGATCAAGTCACCGCATATCTGTTGGCTCAATCTCTGGCGGACATGCTCGCTGATCTGCTCTGCCCGCCGCACGTGGGGCACGACCTCCGCGATCGCTTCGAGGATGGCATGCATGTTGCGAATGGAAACCCGCTCCGCTAGCAGCAACTTCAAAACCGCCTGCATCCCCGAATTGGATATGTGCGCGGGGCGAATTTCATCGAGCAGCCGTTTGTACTCGACCGATAGGGCCTCGATGATATTCTGCAAATCCCGATACGAAAACAGTTGAGCGAGGTTGCCGCGAATGGCTTCGCTGA
>JANOKV010000647.1:0-8096 GCA_031419415.1 Hyphomicrobiales bacterium
TATTTTCGAGGTCTATGGCGCAGCGCGGGATCGCCGAGGAACGACAGTGGACGCCAGACGCTAGGTGGATTGGGGCATCTCTGAATCTTCGGGGCGATAGTCGACTGCGGCCAAATACAATCCACGGGCTGGAGCGAGCGCGCCGCAGCGGGTGCGGTCGCGGGCTTCGAGCGCGGCGGCCATATCGGCGATACTCCAGCGTCCTTCGCCGACGCACTTGAGGCTGCCCACGATCGAGCGGACCTGGTTGTGCATGAACGAGCGCGCCGACGCCGCGATGTGAATTTCTGCACCAACGAGCGCAACCTCGAGACGGTCGAGTGTTTTGATCGGGGACTTCGACTGGCAACTGGAGGCGCGAAACGTCGTGAAATCGTGGTGGCCAAGGAGGGGTTTTACCGCTTCGGCCATGGCCGCCGCATCGAGATCGTGCGCCACCCACCAGACGCGATCGCGATCGAGGGCGGGTGGGCTGCGACGGCTCAGGATGCGATAGAGATAATGCCGGCTGGTCGCCGAGAAGCGCGCGTCGAAGCCGGCCCTGGCGATCGCAACCTCGCGGATCACGATCGGATCGGGGCGAAGATGAAAATTCAGCGCCTCGCGAATGATGGCAGGGTCCCAGGTCCGCGTCAGATCGAAGTGGGCGACTTGGCCCCAAGCGTGGACGCCCGCATCCGTGCGACCAGCCCCCGTCACGCGGACGGTCTCACCTGTGAGAGCGTGAAGGGCGACGACGAGGCGGCCCTGCACGGTCGGCAGCGAGCCCTGCACCTGCCAGCCGTTGAACGGCGTGCCGTCATATTCGATGAGCGCGCGATAACGTGGCATGGGCGGGTGCGGTGGTAGGGGTGGCGCACGTCTGATCGAGACGGCTCACCGTCACCTAACGCCCCGCCGGCGGCGACACAAGCGCCGCCTCGGAGATCATCGCGCTTGCGCGGGTTACTTGCCGCCGCCGTGTCCGGGCGCGAAGCGTCGGGCGCCGTAATGGGGCTGAAGCCCGTAGGGTGCATAACCGCCGTAAATGGCGGGAGCGGGATCGCGGCCCGGTTGCGCCTGGCGTGCGTCGTGATCGTAAAAATGATTGTGGCTGGTCGAACGATTTTCCTCGATGCCCAGATTGATCGGCGTCGTGCCGCCCGGATTGATGATGATCTTGCTGTGGGGCGGCAGCGGACGGAATACGCGAACACCCTGCTCGAGGGTGACCGTGGCGCCGTAATAGGCGTGCGTTTCGATGCGGGTGGTGGTCGCTTCGCCAGCCAGGGCGGCAGGGGCAAAGGCCAGAGCCGAGGCGGCGAGGAGGGTACGCTTCAGGAACATGATGTCGGCGCTCCGAATTCGAGGGCGGTTGATACAGTCTAACTCGATCGCCGCGCCGACCGATCAACTTCGTAAAGAAAGGCTTAACAGCGCTTCGGAAGTAACGGGTGAACGTCAGGCCTGCAGGGCCGCCCACAACGCGGCGCCGACGATCCCCGAGACCGCCACACCGCCGAGGAACCCCGGTACGGGATTGAGCGGGGCCGGTTCGGTGTCGAGCGTCGCCGCATAGGGCAGGCGATCGGGTTCCATCACGGCACCGCTGGTGTGATTGGTGGGCTCCATCGATTTGGCCGGGGATGGTGGCGCAGGAGGGGTGATCGGCACGTACGACTGGGCCACCGCGATCGCGCGCATGAGGCTTTCGACTGCTGGATCGCGCCGTGTGGTGCGTGACGCCTCGGCCGCTGAACTCCAGGCCGGCAGGGGCGCGACGGGAACAATCGTTGGTCGAACGTCGACCTCCTCGTGGGAAGCAACAGTGTCGGATGGGGCAAGGGATTGGGCGCTGTCGGCATCGACCTGCAGTGGGGCGTGGTCCTCGGTGGCGACGAGGGACGGATCAGACGTGTCATCTGCGAAGTCAGCAACCCCCAGATGCTCGGTGGCGGCCGCGAATTCTTCGAGCAGGCTCTTGTGATCGGCAATGAGGTTAGCCAGGCGCGCAGCGACGTCCGTCGGGCTTACGGGGGGCTGTGGCGAGGGGGGCGGCTCGTCAGTTTCTGTCGCCACGAGAGGCGTATGGTCGGTGGCAACCGGCTCGCGCGAGAAGGTGTCGGGCGCGGTGGGCATCGACACCGGCGTCGACGCTATCGGAGGTGGCAGGGGAGGCGGTAGCGATGGGGGGGCTTCGCGCGTTGCCAAACGAGGGGTGACCGCTTCGGCGGGTGCGTCGTCGGTGCTGTCGCTCTCCAGGAGTGCGAGTATTTTGGCGATCTCGTCTTCGATGGCGTCCGCATCGAGCACCACGGGCGCCGAGGTGTTGAATAGGGTGGCCAGCGGCACAGCGTCCGTCGTCCGGTATGAAGGGACAGGCGGTTGTGGGGCAACCCTTACCGGCAGGCGGGCCATCGCCACAGCGGGTGGCGCGGGAAGCTCGATCGTCAAATCGGCCATCGGTCGGCGATCGCGCGAGGCGACCCGCGATGGGATGAGGATATCGGAGGTAGTGATCGTCTCGATGCTGGGCATGCGACCTACTCGTTACAAACGCAGGAGCATGCTCCTTCCCAATCGCGGCAAGAGCGCGGCGAAACGACAATTCATCGTCAGGACGAGCGACCGATGCCGGAAATGCGGTCCACCAGCCGTGGCCGGTTGGCAGGCGCGGGCGCGGCGTCCTGTTTGGGACGCGGCAAGGGCTCCACCGAAGCGCCACCCTGGGGTTCGGCGATGGTGGGCACGGCAGCAGGCTCGCTGGTGGCTCCGTCGGGAGCCGGGTGGTCGCTTGATGCGGACGCCGTGTCGGGGTTGGCGGCATTGACCCGCGCCAGGGCCACGCGTTCGGCGAGCGTCAGTCGCGACGCATCGGCCCGTCGTGGTTGGCCGGACGCCGGCAGGGAGCCGACCCCGAGGCGCTTGAGTTCGCGGGTGAAATGCTCGGCATGCTGCCGCGCCTTTTCGTTGGCCAGGGCCAGCTCACTGCGCAGTTTGTGGACCGTCTCGACCATCTGATCATTGGCTGTCTGTAGGGCTGCCATCCGCGCGATTTGCTCTGTCGCATCGCCAGGCAGGGTCGGCGGCGCTGGACTGGGGGTTTCGGCAGCAATTCCCGTGGCGGGCTTGGCTGCTGCGGCGCCCGCGAACCCTGTCCGTCCGACGAGGCTCTGCAATCGCGTGAGGAGTTGGGCTTGATCGCGGGCCTTGGCGCGCAGCGCCTCGAGTTCGGCGCGCAGGGCCACTTCCTCGTCGAACTGCGGGTCCGTCAGCCGGTCGCGATGGCGCGCGCCTCGCGTCGACAGGGTCGTGCCCAGGCGTTCGAGTTCGCTTTTCTGCTGCGCGTTGATCCCGGCGGCTTCCGCCAGCGCTCGGCTCTGCGCATCGGTCGCACGGCTCAGCTCGCCGATCTCGCGATCGCGTTGATGGATGAGATGCTTGGCTTCATCGAGGCGGCCTTCGACGCGCGGCAGCCGCTCGGCAATCGTCTGCTCGAGCACGCGGCGGGCGTTCTGCACTTCCTCATGGTCGGCCCGCAGGTGTTCGAGCTGGGCGTCGAGGCCGTTGATGCGCGCGTCTCGGCGGTTCAACTCGACCATCTGGCGGGCGGCCGCGAGGCGAACCTTCTCGATGCGCCGCTCGAGGTGGTGCACCTTCACCGCGAATTCGGCGCGCACGCGATCTTTGTCGGCGCGGATTTCGATCTCCGACAGGGGCATCGTGTTCTTGATGCGCATGGTGGTCAGGCGCACAGCACGGGTCCAAAAAGCGGGCGCGACGAACAGCGCAAGCAGGCTCGCGGCCAAAAAGCCGAGCGCGACCAGCATTGCCGACTGGATCGATATCACGAGCCCATCTCCGGACCGTCGCCCGGAGGGGCGCGGAACCTAGAACGAGCGACTAACCCGATTCCCGCCCCTGCTGACAACCCGGCTGCCGTGTCGCGGCGCGGCACGGCGTGGCGGATCGAGTCGCCTCGGTCAGAATGGGTTCCAGGTCGGACGTCGCGTGTACTTCAAATATCCGATATTGGCGCCGAGTCGAAGCCCGATTCCCGCTCGGATCGGTGCAAGAACGACGTGGTTGTGCTTTTGGAACGTCACTCCGACGCCGCCGACCACATACGCCGATCCCGCAATACCTCCGAAACGCTCGTAGATCTCGGATGGGTCCCTGAGATTATAAACGAGCACCATGACTTTGGAGCCTTCCGCGCCCGCGTCATAACCGATCGAGGGCCCCTGCCAGAAGACTTTGTGGCGGCCTGCGTCGCGCGTGTGCAGGGTGCCTTCGCCGTAGCGCAGGCCTGCGACGAATGCGCCACCCAGATCTTCGCCGAGGATATAGCCGTTCGGGCGGCCCTGGCTCTTGAAGGCATATTCGATGGCGCTGCCGAGCCCCTGACTGATTGAGCCAAAGAAGCCGTGCCCCGCGCGGTTGATCTCGCGCATGGTGAACGTGCCATCGCGCGGCCGCTCATCGTCGACGTCATCGTAGGGCCGCGTCGAGGGATTACCGTAGGCCAGCTCGCGCGGCGGTGATGAATAGCGTTCGCCGTAGCCGGGCGCGGGCAACGGTTCGCGATCGCGATAGGACGCTGCCTCTTGCGTGCGCTCGAGCGCCCGTGGCGGGCGATAGTCGTCGCTACCGCCGCGGTCGCGCGGGGCTGGCGCGCCATACCCGGGGGCCGCATAGCGCGGCGGCGGCAGCGGCTCGACCTCGGCAGGGGGATAGCGGTCGAGCGGTTCGCGATTGACCCGGGAGTCGCCAGCGCGCGGCGCCGAGTTCTCCCAGTAGGGGCGCTCCTGCGTCTGCGCCGAAACCGGCGGCGCCAAGGCCAGCGGTGCGGCCAGGATAAGCGCCGCAACGGTCATCGATAGCAGAGGTGTCGGAGTGAGCATCGCTCGACCTGCCGTTTCGAAAAGACGAAAACGCCGAGCCTCGAGCCAGGACATGCGTTGCTCGAGGCACGAGCGCGCAGCTCCCCAGCTCCGGCTTGGTTAGCGAAGTGTTGATGAAAAGTATTACGAAAGTATGGCCGAGGGGTTGGGGTGGCGCGGATTGGAGGTGTTGTTTGGACGAAAATCTACTCAGGTCGCTGACAGGGGGTAGGGCTGCCATGGCAAGGGCAAAAACGAAGCTGTATGAGAACGACGTGATTGAGCCATCTCGACAGTGGCACGTTCGGAACTTGCTCGAAATGGTCGGGTCCGATTATCATTTTTCTTCAGACTTCATGAACACCGCTCGCTGAGCAGAGATTGTCGCCTTGAACGTTGCGATGAACGAGACAGAACGAAGGCTTCTCTATCCGTTGGTTCTGATGGCGGCGCAGTACCTTGATCGGTGTGTGCAAGACACTGAATTGGATAGCATGGCCATGAGCGCAGGCGAGCGTGCACTTACGGTGCTTGCGGAATTCGGTCTTGTCACGCTCAAGGGCGGACATCGTATTCGAGGCGACTGGACAGAGGCAGGGCGACGTTTCCTTGAGGAGGCTTACAGGGCTGCGCCATGAAGCTTGCTTTGGGTCAGCCTAGACGTCGCCGGCCCTTGCCCATTGTCCGCTAACCTCCTCACCAGCTGCCTAACCGCAAGCGAAAGTTCTCTAGATCAGCGACGGTGGGTATTGTGCCCATCGTGCCAGTGTGCTGGGCTCGTGAAGGTTTTGCGAGATCGGAGGGCAAGCGGACGTTGCCAACGTTCCCAAACTCACCACCCACCTCACGGCCCCACCATCGCCCGCGCCGTCCCCCAGGCGAAAAAGTGCGGGTTGCGATACGCCACATCATACTTCCCGTAGCGCAACGCCGCCCCATCTGCAGTCGTGACCATGCCGCCCGCCGCGCGCAGCACCGCGTCGCCGGCCGCCGTGTCCCATTCCATGGTGGGGCCGAGGCGCGGATAGAGGTCGGCCTCGCCCTTGGCGATCAGGCAGAACTTCAACGATGACCCGGCATCGCGGCGGGCGGCGATCGGCCAGCGCGCCATCCAGGCTTCGCCCTCGGCCGACATATGCGAGCGGCTGGCGACGGCGGTGAGGCGCTGAGGATCGGGTGCGCGTGTGCGGATGTCGCGCAGACCGCAGTCGGCAAGGCGGCGGACCGGGGCATCGGGATGTAGCGATGCCGTGGCGCTGCGGCTCGCACCCAATGTCACGTAGAGGTCTCCCAACGCCGGCGCATAAACGATGCCGAACACGGGGACGCCCGCGACGACGAGGGCGACATTGACCGTGAATTCGCCGTTCCGATTGATGAACTCGCGCGTGCCGTCGAGCGGATCGACGAGGAAGAAGGCGTCCGGTGCTTCCGGCACGTCGCCGGCCGCTGCGGCTTCCTCGGCCACGATGGTGACGCCCGGCGCCGCAGCGGCGATGGCCGCCACGAGAACGACCTCGGCCTCGCGATCGGCCACCGTGACCGGCGACTGGTCGGCCTTGGTTTCGATCGCGAAGTCGGTCGCGTAATGGGCCATCTCGATGCGGCCGGCCTCCAGTATGGCACCGAGCAGAGCATCGGCCAGGGGCGCATGGTCGAAGGCGTGCGGATCGAAGGGCATCGGTGATTCGCGCTCGAAAAGGCCAAACCGGGCGTGGAGACTCGACCGTGAGGGTCGGGAGGGCGTCAGGGATGAAAAATTCACCGATCCTTGACATTAAGTTGGTCGAGTGTGTCTGGACGGACTCTTGGCAGCCGACTGCGAACGCGTGTATCAGACCTCAGGCATCGAGGGCAAGCGACCGGGGCGGGTCGCCGCCATCGCGTTTCGCGTAGGCCGCCGCACCGTGGTTCGAGCCGACCCCTACGCGAAGGAAGCAACCGAGATGACCCATTTTACGCAGCCGACCGATCTCGAACTCGCGGCGCTCATTTCGAGCAAAATCTGCCACGACGTCATCAATCCCGTGGGGGCCATCTACAACGGTCTCGAAATCCTCACCGAAGAAGAAGACGCCGACGCCAAGGCCTATGCGCTCGACGTCATCCGCAACGTCACCGAGCAGGCCTCGGCCCGGTTGCAGTTCGCGCGCTTCGCTTTCGGCGCCTCGGGCTCGATCGGCTCGCTGATCGATCTGACGACGGCCGAGCAGATCAGCCGCGGCTTCGTCGGCAACGGCAAACACAAACTCGTGTGGACGGCCGAGCCCGGTCACGTCGGCAAAGACCGCGTGAAGTTGCTCCTCAACATGGTGGCGCTGGGTATGACGGCGCTGCCGCGCGGTGGCGAGATCGTGGTGTCGATGAAGGGCCCCTTCGAAAAGGCGACCTTCGACGTGCGCTGCAAGGGCACCGGCGCGCGCGTGCCCCAGCACCTCGCGGAATTCTTAGGCGCCGGTCAGCGGCCCGAGCTGAACTCGATGAGCATTCAGGCCTATTACACGACGCGGCTCGCCGAAACGGCGGTCATGCGCCTCGAAGTCGTGCGCGATGTGGCCGATGTGGTGATGATCGCGCGCAATCCCGTCGTCGGTCGCCAACGCCTGCGCGACTGAGCGGTGCGCGGGTAGTCCCCCCGCCGCAAGACTTTATCAACCATAATTGGCGAGGCTGTGCGGCATCGCAATCGCGCAGGGTCGCGTCATCCGCTCTCGGATGGCGGATCGATGCGCTGTGCTGTGGGGGCGGGTTGGATGAAACACTGTTTGATCGTCGACGACTCCGACGTCATCCGCAAGGTGGTGCGCCGCCTGATGGACCGCATGCACTTCGAGATCACCGAGGCCGACAGCGGCCAGGCCGCGCTCGCGCAGTGCTCCAAGCACATGCCCGACGTCATCCTTCTCGACTGGCTGATGCCGTCCATGACGGGCATCGAACTGATGGACGCGCTGAAGGGCGCCTATTCCGATCGCTTGCCCTATGTCCTCTACTGCACCACCGAAAACGATCCCGCCGACCTCTCCCGCGCCTTCGCCGCCGGCGCCGACGATTACCTGCTCAAGCCCTATACGCGCGAGGACCTGTCCGCGAAGCTGGTGAGTGCGGGGTTGATTTGAGGGGGCGGTGGTGTGCAGCGGTTGGGGTTGCGGGAGTGACCCAAAGGCGAGGCATCGACGGACGCTTTCGAAGTGCTGCCGCCATAGCCAACGCCGGGGTCGACGATTTTGACCC
>JANOKV010000648.1:0-10883 GCA_031419415.1 Hyphomicrobiales bacterium
TCGTTTCGAAGATCTAATTGCCTGAGCCAAGGTCACCCTGCCGCGCCGCGCGCGGTTCAGTTCGTGGGATGGAGCGCATCTGCTCGATGGGCCTCGATCGTCCCAGTCGGGAATGTTTCGCGATCAGTACCGTCGATCCAATAAGCGGCCCACTATTGCAGCTCTGGAATTCGACGAAGAACGGCCCCTGCTCATGCCAGCTTCGCGTTTGGCGTTCGATCCCGAATAACAAAGATCGTCTGAAACGCGCTGTCGATTGAGCTTGGCGGGTAGGCTAGCTCGATTGCCTTCCAATTCCAAGCGATTTTTTCTCCGCGAGGCTGTTTCATCTGACTTTCCAGGGGCGTGGCGTTGCTGCAACACAGCGCTGATGCCCTGATAGGTCCCTCCATAGGGCCGTCGGAGCCTCTGCAACCAGACCGGCGACCTCGCATAGCCGGCCAACGTCCTCGGCTTGGCCGGCACCCACTTCCATGACCAGCAGGCCCGTTGGTGCGAGGTAGGCCGCCGCGCCCGCCGTCAGGGTTCGATAGGCGTCCAGGCCATCGAGACCACCGTCGAGCGCCGCAAGGGGATCGTAGTCGCGCACGTCGCGATCGAGAACCGCCACCTCATGCGAGGGGATGTAGGGCGGATTGGACACGATCACATCGTACGTTGTGGGATCAACGCCGACGAACCAATCCGCGTTCCTAAAAGCGGCGCGATCGGCGACGCCATGTTTCGATGCGTTGCGCCGTGCCACGTCCAGGGCCTGCGGGCTGATGTCCGTTCCCACGCCGGTGGCGCTCGGCAGCGCTGCGAGCAGGGCAATGAGGATCGCCCCCGAACCGGCGCCCAGATCCAAAATCCGAATGGGATCGGCAATGGCGCGCTCCCGGAGCCGTGTCAGCACGCCCTCGACCAAGGTCTCCGTCTCGGGACGCGGATCGAGCGTCGACGGGTCGATCTCGAATTCCAGTCCGTGAAACCAACGTCGGCCCAGAATGCGCGATATGGGCTCGTGTCGCAGGCGCCGCGCGGCCATCCGCTCGGTGGCATCGAACGCGGCGGCCGACAGCATCCGATCGGGCTCCCGCACCATCGCCACCTGATCGAGATCGAGCACGGCAGCCACGATCAGCCGGGCGTCGAGCGCGGGCTGCTCCAGCCCCGCCGCCCGGAAAGAGGCCGCCAACCGCCGCACCGTCGCGTCGAGGGTGTACGCCTCTTGGCGGGCGTTGCTCATGAGTTGGACATTTCGCTCATGGCGGCGAGCTGGCTCGCTTGATGCTCGGTGATCAGTGCGTCGACCATCTCGTCGAGCGCGCTGCCGTCGAGGATTTGCGGCAACTTGTGCAGCGTCAGATTGATCCGATGATCGGTGACCCGCCCCTGGGCGAAATTGTAGGTGCGAATGCGCTGCGAGCGATCGCCCGAACCCACTTGATCCTTGCGGGCCCGGGCGCGGGCGTCGTCGACGCGCTGGCGCTCGTGCTCGTAGACGCGTGAGCGCAGCACTCGCATGGCCGTGCGTCGGTTCTGATGCTGGGATTTCTCCGACGCCACCACCATGATGCCTGTAGGCAGATGCACGATGCGCACGGCCGATTCCGTCTTATTGACGTTCTGGCCGCCCGGCCCACTCGCGCGCATCGTATCGATGCGAATGTCCTCGGGCTTGATATCGACGTCGACCTCCTCTGCCTCCGGCAAGACCGCCACGGTCGCCGCCGAGGTATGGATGCGCCCGCTCGCTTCGGTGGCGGGAACACGCTGCACGCGATGCACGCCGGATTCGAACTTCAGGCGCGCGAAGACGCCCTTGCCCGTGACCGAGGCGACCACCTCTTTCAGGCCCCCCAGGTCGCTTTCCGACAGGCTGATCACCTCGACTTTCCAGCCTTTCAACTCGGCGTAGCGCGTGTACATGCGGAAGAGATCGCCCGCAAACAGCGACGCCTCGTCGCCACCCGTTCCTGGGCGCACTTCGAGAATGGCGCTGCGTTCGTCGGCGGCGTCCTTGGGCAGCAGATCGATCGTGAGGCGATGGTCGAGATCGATGATGCGCGCGGCCACCGCATCGCGCTCCTGGCGCGCGAGGTCGGCCATCTCCGGGTCGCCGCCGCTTTCGGCCAGCATCGCGTCGAGGTCGTCGCGCTCACGTTCGGCATCGCGCAGGGCGGTGATGGTGCGCACGATCGGATCGAGGTCGGCGAACTCCTTGGACAGGGCGACGAGCACCACTTGCCCTGGCCCGGCGTTGAGCTCGGCCTGGACGATCTGCCAGCGCTCGACCAGCCGGTCGAGCTTCTGTGTCGGGATGGTGCTCATGATCTCGCGTCGGTTCGTCGAAAGCTGGCCCAAGTGGGGCAAGCGGCCCAGCGTCCACGCGGAACGACCCACGCCGACGCCGCCAGGGCCGCATGCATACCCCTAACGCGGGCTCGGAGGCAATTTGTCGGTCTTGCGGGAGCCTGGATCGGCGACATCGATCCACTGGAGATCGTTGGCAGAGCCGCGACGCCCGTTCGACCAGCGCCCATAGACCGCCCCCGCCGAGGCGGCCAGTTGCGCGGGCAGCGCGCTGATGCCGGCCTCGATGAGGCCGCTGGGCACGCGGGGCAAGAACAACAGCCCCAAGAGGAGCGATCCGGTCAGGGCGACGGCAGGGCGCGGCATCCAGCGCGCGCTCCTGTCATACGTGGATGGGCGGGGCGCGGGGACCGCGATCACGGGTCGTGGCGCGGGAAGTTCGGCTGACGCCGGGTGCGAAATCTCGGGATCGGCCAGCGTCGGATCGGCGGCCGCCGTCTGCTGGCGAATACGGGTGAGCGCGGGCCCCATGTCGATGCCCAACAGGCGCCCGTATGCGCCCACGACGCGCTGCGTGTCCGGCCAGGACGGCAACGCCCGCAAGCGGCCCGCTTCGAGGGCGACGATGACGCCCGTGGTGGTGTCGAGGCGTGCGGCCATCTGCTCGCTCGTGTAGCCGGCAGCAACCCGCATATCGCTGAACAATCTGGCCAAGGTGGGGTCGGTCCAGGGCGGCGTTTCGTCGATGCCGACGAGCTGCATGCTGGGCGCACGCATGGGCGCACGCTTGAGCGCTCCGTGTGGTGGTCTCGTGGACTGCCCAATGAAACGCATGACCCTCGGGAACCAACATCCGTGACGCGAAGCCGACTGGGCGCATAGTCCCCAACCGGCTGCAATTGTCAAAGCGCGCGGCCCCCTCTTCGACCAGTTGTGGCCCATTTATCCCGAACAATTTATTTCACGCGGGCAGGTCGCTGCGGCAGGGTGGTGCCTCATGCGCCTCGCGACGCCGGTGCCGTCACAATTCGACGCCTTCGTTCTCGGCATAGCGCAGCAGTTCGTCGCGCAGGCTGCCGCCGCCTTTGTCGATCAGCGGGCCGATGTGGCTGGCGATCCGCTCGGCGTCGAGCGATAGAACCATGGCCTTCACCGGACCGATGTTGGCCGGCGCCATGGACAGAGACCGATAGCCGATGCCGATCAGCGCCATCGCCTCGAGCGGACGCCCGCCGATTTCTCCGCAGATCGTCGCCGGCACGCCGTGTCGGTTGGCCGCCGTGATGACGGATCGCAGAACGCGCAGAAACGGCGGCGATAGGGGGTCGAAGCGGCCCGAGACGTGGTCGTTGGCGCGGTCGGCGGCATAGAAGTATTGCATCAGGTCGTTCGTGCCGACCGACACGAAATCGACATGCGGGATGATGCCGTCGAGATCGAACAGCAGCGCCGGCACTTCGATCATGATGCCGAAATGGATTTTCTCGGGGATCGCTGCGCCGCGACGCACGGCCAATTCGCATTCGCGGTCCACGAGCGTCTTCACCGTCGAGATCTCGGACAGCTCCGAGACCATGGGGATCATGATGCGCAACTCCTGGGGAGCCGCCGCCCGAATCAACGCGCGGAGCTGCGTGCGCAAGACCATCGGTCGGTCGAGAGCCAGCCGGATGCCGCGCCAACCCAGTGCTGGGTTTTCCTCCGATACGTGGGGCATGTAGGACAGCGTTTTGTCGCTGCCGATGTCGAGGGTCCGGAAAACGACCGGGCGTCCTTGCGCTTCGTCCATGACGGCGCGGTAGGCCTGCGTCTGCCGGTCGAGCCGGGGAAACGACGAGGCGATCATGAATTGCAGTTCGGTGCGGAAAAGGCCGATGCCGTCGGCGCCCGAATCGGTCAGATGCGCGAGGTCGACCTGCAACCCAGCGTTGATCATGAGTGACATACGCGCGCCGTCCCGCGTCACGGCGGGGGTGTCGCGCAGTGAATTGTATTTCGACTGGCGACGCGCCCTGAACCGCGCCTTGTCGCTGAAGGCGGAGATCACTTCGGGCGTCGGCCGCAGATAGATCTCGCCGGACTCGGCGTCGACGATGATGGCGCTGCCCCGCTCGACCCGCTCCATGATGCCGCGCGCCTGGCCGACGGCCGCCAACCCCAGAGCCCTGGCGACGATCGCGACATGGCTCTGCCCGCTGCCATCCTCGATGACGAGGCCACGCAAGCGCGAGCGGTCGTAATCGAGAAGGTCGGCCGCTCCCATCGTGCGCGCGACCAGCACCGCGTCGGGCGGCAGCTCTTTGCGCGTCGAACTACCGTCTTTGTGAGACGTCAGCATGCGCAGCAACCGATCGGACAGGTCGTCGAGGTCGCGCAGACGCTCGCGCCAGAATGGATCGCCTTGCCGCAACATGCGGGTTCGCGACCCGTTCTGGACTTGCTCGACGGCTGCCTCCGCCGTCAATCCGGACTCGACGGCTTCGCCCAATCGCCGCTGCCAGCCGCGATCGTTGGCGAACATGCGATAGGCCTCGAGCACGTCGCGATGCTCGCCGGCCCGCGCGAGCTCGCCCTGATCGATGAGTTCGTCGAGCGTCGCCTTGAGTTCAGCCAGGGCGGCCGCGAGGCGCGCTTTTTCATACTCGGGGTCGTCACTGGTCAGGTCCGTGACGGCGACACGCGGCTCGTGCAGCACGACGTGGCCGAGCGCCAACCCCTCCGAGATCGATTGCGCTTTGACGACGTGGCTCTGCATGCCCTCGAGCGCGACGGCGGTTCCCGATCCGGCCACTTCGCCCGAGACCAGATGTTCTGCCAGTACCATCGCCGTCGTCTGGAGCGCCTCGACGTCCTCATCGGAATATTCGCGTCGCGTGCGGTTCTGCACGGTGAGGACGCCCAGCACGTTACCGCTGCGCTGAATGGGGACGGCGAGGAACGAGTGATAGACCTCTTCCCCCGTTTCTGGGCGGTAGGAAAACGCCGGATGATTCTGCGCCTCGGGCTCGTTGATCGGGATGGCGAGTTCCGCACATCGCCCGACAAGGCCTTCGCCGCGACGCATGAAAGTCGCGTGCACGGCGCTGCGGTTGAGACCCTCGGTGGCGAACAACTCGAGCGAGCCATCCTGGCGCTTGATGTAGATCGAGGAGACTTCGGCCACCATCAGGCCGGCGATGTGGCGCACGATCTTGTCGAGACGACTTTGGCCATCGTCGGTTTCGGCCATGGTTTCGCGCAAACGGCGAAGGATCGGCCGGAGCGCTGCCGGTTCGGCGTGGCGCGGATCGTCCAGCGGTCTCTTGGCCATCTCGAGCCTGTTCCCAATTCCGGCATTTGCGAAATGCCGTGCCAGCTCCTGGTTCGTTCCTCTCGACGCCCGCGCGCGGCCCGAGACGGGTCTACTCCCTGCTATCGCCGTCGGCGCCGATCCTCCGCGCCGACCCCTTTCAATCGGCGTCGAGCCCGTAGAGTGAGTGCAGTGTACGCACGGCGAGTTCGGCATACGCCGAATTGATCAATACGCTGATTTTGATTTCCGAAGTGGTAATCGCCAAAATGTTGATGCCTTTTCCGGCGAGCGCCTTGAACATTTCGGCCGCGACGCCCGCGTGGCTGCGCATGCCGATACCGATCACCGAAACCTTCACTACGTCGGCGGAGCTGTCGACGTCGAAATAGCCGATCTCCTCACGCGCAGCTTTCAGCACTTCGAGGGCGCGCGGCAACTCCGATTCCAGCACCGTGAACGTCATGTCCGTGTGCCGGCCGTCCGAAGACAGGTTCTGCACGATCATGTCGACGTTGACGTTGGCTTGGGCGAGTGGCCCGAAAATGGCGGCAGCCACCCCCGGTTTGTCGGCGATCTTGCGAATAGTGACCTTCGCTTCGTCCTTGGAATAAGCGATGCCGCTGACGACTTGCGATTCCACGATCTCATCCTCGTCGCAAAGTATGGTGCCCAGCGTATCCCAGGTATCGGGATGGGCGGGTTGCATTGCGTCTGGCGCCACGAAACTCGACAAAACGCGCGTTCGGACCCGATACACCATGGCCAGTTCGACCGAGCGGGTCTGGAGAACCTTGGACCCGAGCGAAGCCATTTCGAGCATCTCCTCGTAGGAGATTTTCGTCATCCGTCGCGCCTTCGGCACGACGCGCGGATCGGTGGTGTAGACGCCATCGACGTCCGTGTAGATGTCGCACAAATCGGCATCGATCGCCACGGCCAGCGCCACCGCGCTCGTGTCCGATCCGCCGCGTCCCAGCGTCGTCACACGGTTGCGTTCGGGCTCGATGCCCTGGAAGCCCGCCACGACGGCAACTTCGCCCGAAGCCAGCCGTTCCTTCAATCGCGCGCCGTCGATGCTCATGATGCGGGACGCGCCATGGGCATTGTCTGTGATGACGGGAATTTGCCACCCCTGCCACGACCGCGCCGAGACCCCCATCGATTGCAGCACGATCGCCAACAGGCCGGCCGTGACGTTCTCGCCAGAGGCGACGACGGCATCGTATTCGCGCGCGTCATGCAGCAACGAGGCTTCGCGCACCCAGGAAACGAGCTGGTTGGTGCTGCCCGACATGGCCGAAACGACGACAGCGACCTTGTTGCCCGCGTCGACCTCTCGTTTGACGTGGCGCGCGACGTTGCGGATGCGCTCCACGTTGGCGACCGACGTGCCGCCGAACTTCATGACAAGCGTTGTCATCGGGCCTTCCCGTCGAGTGTCCCCCAGTCGAGGTCTCGATGTTTTTCGTCCTCGTGTCCATCGGCCTCGTCATCGTGGTCCGACGCTCGCGCCATGCATACTCGAGCAGCTTGGCGCATGCAACAAAACAAGGCGTCGAATCCGGGGCCCGCCCGCACTTCGGGCCGAATGCTGGAATTTGCATCAGTGGGCGCGGATTTTCCGACCACGTCGGGTTGTGCGGGGCCCTAGCGCCGGGGCTCCCTCGGAGACGATCGATGCAGCAATTCTGCTCGGCACGCCAGCACATTGGCTGATCTCACCAGCTCACGGTGTCGGGGCATGTCGGCCTAGACCCGCTTGACACGGCCGGTTGCGCGCGTACCCATTGCGCGACCATGTCAGAGCCCTCTTCGACCACCCGATCCACGCTCGATCCTGCCGAGGTCGATGCGTTCGCGCGCATTGCCGCCGAATGGTGGGACCCGAACGGCAAATTCCGCCCGCTGCATCGAATCGGGCCGGCGCGTTTGTCGTTCATCCGTGCGCGGCTGGTCGCGCATTTCCTCCGTCCCGCCGAGCGCCTGCGGTCGCTCGAGGGTCTGCGTGTCCTCGACATCGGCTGCGGGGGAGGCTTGGTGTCGGAGCCACTGGCACGGCTCGGGGCCGCTGTCACAGGCATCGATCCGGGCCAGGAAAACATCGAGGCGGCCCGCCGTCACGCCGCCGAACAAAGCCTCGCGATCGACTATCGCGTGACGACCGTAGAAACGCTCGTTGCGGAAGGCGTAGCGTTCGATGCCGTGCTGTGCCTCGAAGTGGTGGAACACGTTCCCGATCCGGACGCGTTTCTGGCGCTGTGCGCCCGTCTCGTGCGTCCCGGCGGCGTGCTGATCGCATCGACGATCAATCGCACGATGAAAGCCTGGTTGCTCGCCATCGTCGGCGCCGAATATGTGCTGCGATGGCTGCCGGTCGGGACGCATCGCTGGGAGCGCTTCGTGACGCCTGATGAGATGACGCGCTACCTCTCGGCGGCCGGCCTCGCGCGGCCTCATGCCGAGGGTATGGTCTACGATCCCCTCGGCGATGCCTGGTCGCTTTCGGGCGATACGGACGTCAATTATCTGATGTCGGCGGCTAAGCCTGGCTGAACTTCACACCCGCGCCACGATCCGGTCCAACAGTCGATCGGGCAACACGCTTTTGAGAATGGCCGCCATCTGTGTCGCCAGGCCGATGCGGTAGCGTGTTTTGGGCCGCGCCGCCTCGAGCGCGTGCACGATCTTGTCCACCACGGCATCCGGGCCGAGTTTGAAGCGGCTTTTTCCGCCGCCTTCCATCGCTGCCAATCGCCGCCGGTAATACTCACGGTGGGGCGATTTTTCGATATCGATCGAGCCTTTGAATTTAGCGAGCGTCGAGGCCAGAAACTCCGTCTCGATCGGTCCAGGCTCGATCAGCGAGACGTGAATGCGCGCCGGCGCGAGTTCCACCCTGAGCGCATCCGATACGGCCTCGAGCGCATACTTGGAGGCGGCGTAAGCCCCGCGATAGGGACCCGAGACGAACCCCAGTACCGATGAGCACATGACGATGCGTCCGCCGCCCGCCGCCCGCATCGCCGGCACGATGAGCCGAGTGAGTTCATGCGTCGCCACGACGTTGACTTCGAAGTGGGCGCGCAAATCGTCGGCGCTCGTGTCCTCCATGGCGCCGATCATGCCGTAGGCGGCGTTGTTGTAGAGGGCGTCCAGCCGCCGGTCAGTCCGCGCCAGAACCTCTTCAGCGCAGGCGCGCACGGATGCGGGGTCGCCCATCTCGAGCGCGATCGTCTCCAGTCCGTCGACCTCCGCCAGACGCGCCAAGTCGGCGCTCTTGCGCGCCGTAGCGATCACGCGCCAGCCGCGCGCTTTGAGCGTGCGTGCCGCTGCCAGACCGATCCCCGTCGAGCATCCGGTGATCAGGATCGACCGTTGTCGCCCCACACCGCTCATCATGTCGCAGCCATGCGCGCGGATAGGGTCACCTGTTGGACTTGCCTTCGGCCTTGCGCATCGCCTCGACCCTTTGCTTGATTTCCTCCTGGCTTGGATTTGCCGTTTCGATCCAACGTTTCAGCTCCTCGAGTTGCTGTTTTTCAGTCACCGTCGGAGACCGTTTGGTGATGCCCGGATCGGAGGCCTGTGGGGCCTTACCCCCTGGTGACGGGAGGACCTGGGCGCGTTGCAGGATGTTGGGCGCATCCCAGCGCGGTCCGCCGTAGAGGATTCCCGCATACATCGTTTGCGCTGTGGTTTCCGGAACCCCCCGCCGCAACGCCGCTTCGAGGAACATGGCGTGCACGTCCTCCCACTTGCGTGATTTGGTGTGGCAGAAGTAGTCGTGGATGATCGCCGCATCGCGGTGCGGGCCATCGAACGGCCCCCCGATGAACGACCAAAGGCTCCAAGGAATAGACGCGCCATCGGAGACGAACCCTCTGGGAACATCCCAATCGACGCCCTTGCTGTCTTTGTATCCGAAAGGCTCGAGCAACTGGACGTTGCGATCGTCTGCGTTTTTGGGCTCGAGGAACACCACCTTCAATTGACCCTTGAAGGCGCCGCTCTTGAAGGCGCCGCTGACAGCCGTTGGCGGGCGTGACAGAAGGGCCGAGACGGAGTCGGGCAGCATGTCACACGCGCCCACGCCCAATGCGCCAATCAAGCTAAATGCTACCGCAACTCGTCGCATCATCTTGCTCCCCCGAGCTTTTTCGATGCCGCACACCGGCTTCCCAACAGACGTCGGGAAGACGCTAGGGAACGCGGGTTGCCGCGTCAACGCCGCATCGCCTGCGGATCGTTGCCGCAGAAGCACGACCTTGAAATGGCGAAGCATTTCCGGCGTGATTGAATTTCTGTGGAATGTTATCCTCGTCTTCAGGGCTCAGCTTATATTCTTCGATCTCGACCAGCATCCGGAGAAGGGCTTCCAAGTGTATCTGGCATCACCACGTCTCTGGATTGGGCTGGCGGGTTTGCTCGCAGTAGCGGTCGCGTGGGCTCCCGTTGGGGCCTCGGCGCAGGCCCGCGGCGAAAACAGCAACGGCATTTATCAAATTCTGACCGTTGGCCAGTTCTCGGCCGAGGATGAGGCGCGGATTCGCCAACTTGTGGCGACGGGCCAGCGGGCTGCCGCACCCGCAGCCCAGCAACCGCCAGCGCAACAGCCCCCCGGCCAGCAACCCCCTGCGACCCCGCCCCTACAACCCGGTCAGGTGGGACCGCGCGTCGTGCCGCCCGCCGCCCCGCCAGCACCAGGGCAACAGGCTCAACCACCCGCCGCGCCCGCTGCCCCGCGCCCCGACCCCCTGGCCGGCCGCCCTATTATCACCGGGGGCAGCGGAACGGGGTTCCTGATCGCCGGGCAACGCACGATCGCCACGAACAATCACGTGGCCATTCCGCCGCCGCTGGTCTTGAATGGGGTCACGTTCCAGCCCAACCGCGCCGTCTGGTTTGCCGCATTCTTGCGCGACGGCGTGGCGATGCTCACGCCGTTGCGTCTGATCACGCGCGAGGCAAGCAAGGATCTGGCGCTCTTCGAAGCCGAGAGCGATCTTCCCGGTCGCGCGTTCGCCATCGCCGATTATGATCCCAGCCTCGATCTCGAGGTCGAAGCGGTGGGATTTCCCGGCGTCTCCGACATCATGTCGGTCGAAGCCGATCAACGGATCGTCGACACCTCGATTGCGGGCCTGCGCGTGCCGCTCTCGATGAGCCAATTGCAGCCGATCAAAACGCAGGGCCGCGTGCAGCGCTTGGTCGACGCCCAGCTCCAGATTCCTGGGCAAGCCGCGCTGCGCGCCAGGACAATTCTGCATAGCGCCAGCATCAGTCCTGGCAACAGCGG
>JANOKV010000649.1:0-6077 GCA_031419415.1 Hyphomicrobiales bacterium
TCGTTTCGAAGATCTAATTGCCTGAGCCAAGGTCACCCTGCCGCGCCGCGCGCGGTTCAGTTCGTGGGATGGAGCGCATCTGCTCGATGGGCCTCGATCGTCCCAGTCGGGAATGTTTCGCGATCAGTACCGTCGATCCAACGAGCGGCCGACTATTGCAGCCCTGGAATTCGACGAAGAACGGCGCCTGCTCATGCTGGCATTACGCTTAGTGCTCGATCCCAAATCAGAAAGATCGTCTAAATCGTGCCAGAACCCGAGCTTGGGAGCGACGCTAGCTCGATTGGCTTCCAATTCCAAGCGGTTTTTTCCCATCAGGGTTATTTCAGATGTGTTTCCAGGGGCGTGGCGTTGCGGCAACACAGCGGCGGTGCCCCGAGAGGTCCCGCCACAGGGCTAAATCGGGCTCGGGACGTAGACCGGCTGTCTCACAGAGCCGGGAGACGGCCTCCGCTTGGTCCGCACCCACTTCCATGACGAGCAGGCCAGTTGGAGCGAGGTAAGCCGAAACGCCCGCCGTCAGGGCTCGGTAGGCGTTCAAGCCATCGCGCCCCCCGTCGAGCGCCGTGAGGGGATCGAAGTCGCGCACGTCGCGGTCCAAGGCAGCCACATCATCGGAGGGGATGTAGGGCGGATTGGCCACAACCACGTCGTACGTTGCACGCTCAACGCCGACGAACCAGTCCGCGTTCCTGAAATCTGCACGATCGGCGACGCGATGTTGCAACGCGTTGCGCCGGGCCACGTCCAGGGCTTGTCGGCTGATATCCGTTCCGAGGCCCGTGGCGGTCGGCAGCGCTGCGAGGAGCGCAATCAGGATGGCCCCCGAACCGCAGCCCAGGTCCAAAATCCGAAGGGGTGCAGCCTCGGGCGAGATGCGCTCCCGAAGGCGCGTGAGAACCCCCTCGACCAAGGTCTCCGTCTCGGGGCGTGGATCGAGTGTCGAGGGATCAATCTCGAATTCCAGTCCGTGGAACCAGCGACGGCCCAGGATGCGCGACACGGGCTCATGTCGCAGCCGCCGCGCGGCCATCCGCTCAGCCGCGTCGATCTCGGGGGCCGACAGCATCCGGTCGGGCGCACGCAACATCGCCACCTGATCGAGATCGAGCACGGCGGCCACGATCAGCCGGGCGTCGCGCGCGGGCTGCTCCAGGCCCGCCGACCGGAAAGAGGCTGCCAGCCGCCGCACCGTCCGTTCGAGGGTGTGGCCTTCTTGGCTGGCGCTGCTCATAGGTTCGACGTTTCGTTCATGGCAGCGAGTTGATTGGCCTGATGCTCGGTGATCAGAGCGTCGACCATCTCGTCGAGCGCGCTGCCTTCGAGGATTTGCGGCAACTTGTGCAGTGTCAGATTGATCCGATGATCGGTGACCCGCCCCTGGGCAAAATTGTAGGTGCGAATGCGCTGCGAACGATCGCCCGAACCCACCTGATCCTTCCGGGCGCGGGCTCGGGCGTCGTCGACCCGCTGGCGCTCGTGCTCGTAGACGCGCGACCGCAGCACTTGCATGGCGGTGCGTCGGTTCTGATGCTGAGATTTCTCCGACGCCACGACCATGATGCCCGTGGGCAGATGCACGATGCGTACGGCCGATTCCGTCTTATTGACGTTCTGGCCGCCCGGCCCGCTCGCGCGCATCGTATCGATGCGGATCTCTTCGGGCTTGATATCGACGTCGACTTCCTCGGCCTCCGGCAAGACAGCCACGGTCGCCGCCGACGTATGAATGCGCCCGCTCGCTTCGGTGGCCGGAACCCGCTGCACGCGGTGCACGCCGGATTCGAATTTGAGCCGCGCGAAGACGCCCTTGCCCGTAACCGAGGCGACCACTTCTTTCAAGCCCCCGAGATCGCTTTCCGACAGGCTGATAACCTCGACTTTCCACCCCTTCAGCTCGGCGTAGCGTGTGTACATGCGGAAGAGATCGCCGGCAAAAAGGGCCGCCTCGTCGCCTCCCGTTCCGGGGCGCACTTCGAGAATGGCGCTGCGTTCGTCGGCGGCGTCCTTGGGCAGCAGATCGATGGTGAGCCGATGGTCGAGGTCGATGATGCGCCCAGCTACCGCATCGCGTTCCTGGCGCGCGAGGTCGGCCATCTCGGGGTCGCCGCCGCTTTCGGCCAGCATCGCGTCGAGTTCATCGCGTTCGCGCTCGGCATCGCGCAGGGCGGTGATCGTGCGCACGATCGGATCGAGGTCGGCAAACTCCTTGGACAGGGCGACGAGCACCGCTTGCCCCGGACCGGCATTCAGCTCGGCTTGGACGATTTGCCAGCGCTCGACGAGACGGTCGAGTTTTTGCGTCGGGATTGTGCTCATGATCTCGCGTCGGTTCGGCGAATGCTGGCCAAGGCGGTGCAAGCGGTCCGGCGTCCGCGCGGATCGATCCACGCCGACGCCGTCAGCGCCGCATGCATACTCCTAACGCGGGGCTGGATGCAATTTGTCGGTCTTGCGGGACCCTGGATCGGCGACATCGATCCACTGGAGATCGTTGGTCGACCCGCGACGCCCGCTCGACCAGCGCGCATAGGCTGCCCCAGCCGAGGCGGTGAGTTGGGCGGGAAGCGCGCTGATGCCGGCCTCGATCAAGCCGCTGGGCACACGAGGAACGAACACGAGCCCCACGAGGACCAACCCGGCCAGGGCGATCACAGGGCGCGGCAGCCAGCGTGCGCGCGTGTCGTGTGCGGATGGGCGGCGCACGAGGAGGGCGATCATGGGGAGTTTCGCCGACGCCGCGCGTGACGCCGTGTGGGGCGCCTCTGGGTCGGCGAGGGTGGGATCGGCGGCGGCCGTCTGCTGGCGAATGCGGGCGAGCGCGGGGCTCATGTCGATGCCCAGCAGGCGACCGTAGGTAGCGACGACGCGCTGCGTGACCGGCCAGGACGGCAACGCGCGCAAACGCCCCGCTTCCAGGGCCAAAACGACGCCGGTGGTGGTGTCCAGGCGTGCAGCCATCTGAGCGTGTGTGTAACCCGCCGCAGACCGCATGTCACTGAACAGTCTGGCCAAAGCAGGGTCGGTCCAGGATGGCGCTTCATCGATACCGACGAGTTGCACGCCCAGCGAACGCGCGCGCACGCCGTGTGGTGGTCTGGGGGACTGACCAATGAAACGCATGACTTTCGGGAACCAACATGTGTGACGCACAGCCGACGGAGCGCATAGTCCCCAACCCGCTGCAATTGTCAAAGCACGCGCCCCCATCATCGACAGGTTGTGGCCCGTTTATCCCGGACAATTTATTTCCCGCGCCACGTCGCAGCGGCCGGGTGGCCCCATTCACCTCGAAAGGCCGACGTCATCACAATTCGACGCCTTCGTTTTCGGCGTAGCGCAGCAGCTCGTCGCGCAGGCTGCCGCCGCCTTTGTCGATCAGCGGCCCGATGTGGCTGGCGATGCGCTCGGCGTCGAGGGACAGCACCATGGCTTTCACCGGGCCGATGTTGGCCGGCGCCATGGAGAGCGACCGATAGCCAATGCCGATCAGCGCCATCGCCTCGAGTGGACGTCCACCGATTTCGCCGCAGATCGTTGCCGGCACGCCGTGTCGGTTCGCGGCGGCGACGACCGATCGCAGTACGCGCAGAAACGGCGGCGACAGGGGATCGAAGCGGCCCGAAACGTGATCGTTGGCGCGGTCGGCCGCGTAGAAGTACTGAAACAGGTCGTTACTGCCGACCGACACGAAATCGACGTGCGGAATGACGCCATCGAGGTCGAACAGCAACGCAGGCACCTCGATCATAATGCCGAAATGAATTTTTGCGGGCACTGGCGCGCCGCGACGCACCGCCAACTCGCATTCGCGGTCCACGAGCGCCTTGACCGTCAAAATCTCGGACAGCTCCGAGACCATCGGGATCATGATGCGCAACTCCTGGGGAGCCGCCGCCCGGATTAGCGCGCGAAGCTGCGTGCGCAGCACCATCGGCCGGTCGAGCGCCAGCCGTATGCCGCGCCAACCGAGCGCTGGGTTCTCCTCCGCCACATGCGGCATGTAGGACAGCGTCTTGTCGCTGCCGATGTCGAGGGTCCGAAACACGACCGGGCGTCCGTGCGCTTCATCCATGACGGCGCGGTAGGCCTGGGTCTGCCGGTCCAGCCGGGGAAACGACGAGGCGATCATGAACTGCAATTCGGTGCGAAAGAGGCCGATCCCGTCGGCGCCCGAATCGATCAGATGGGCGAGATCGACCTGCAACCCTGCATTGATCATGAGGGAAATACGCGCGCCGTCCCGCGTCACGGCAGGGGTGTCGCGCAGCGCATTGTATTTCGACTGGCGACGCGCCCTGAACCGCGCCTTGTCGCTGAAGGCGGAGATCACTTCGGGCGTCGGCCGCAGATAAATCTCACCGGACTCGGCGTCGACGATGATTGCGCTGCCCCGTTCGACGCGCTCCATGATGCCGCGCGCCTGGCCGACGGCCGCCAACCCGAGCGCCCTTGCGACGATCGCGACGTGGCTCTGCCCGCTGCCATCCTCGATGACGAGGCCTCGCAAACGCGAGCGGTCGTAATCGAGAAGATCGGCCGCCCCCATGGTGCGCGCCACCAGCACCGCATCGGGCGGCAACTCCTTGCGCGTCGAGCCGCCGTCTTTTTGCGACGTCAGCATGCGCAGCAACCGATCGGAGAGGTCGTCGAGGTCGCGCAGGCGCTCGCGCCAGAAGGGATCGCCTTGGCGCAGCATGCGGGTCCGCGACCCGTTCTGGACTTGCTCGACGGCCGCTTCCGCCGTCAAGCCGGACTCCACGGCTTCGCCCAGTCGCCGTTGCCAGCCGCGATCGTTGGCGAACATGCGATAGGCTTCGAGCACGTCGCGATGCTCACCGGCCCGCGCGAGTTCGCCTTGATCGATGAGTTCGTCCAGCGTCGCCTTGAGTTCGGCCAGGGCGGCCGCGAGGCGCGCTTGTTCGTACTCGGGGTCATCGCTGGTCAGGTCCGTGACGGCGACCCGCGGCTCGTGCAGCACGACGTGGCCGAGCGCCAACCCCTCCGAGATCGATTGGGCTTTGACGACGTGGCTCTGCATTCGTTCGAGCGCAGCCGCCGTTCCCGATCCGGCCACTTCGCCCGAGACCAGATGTTCGGCCAGCACCATCGCCGTCGTCTGCAGCGCCTCGACGTCGTCGTCGGAGTATTCGCGCCGCGTGCGGTTCTGCACGGTGAGGACGCCCAACACGTTGCCGCTACGCTGAATGGGGACGGCCAGAAACGAATGATAGACCTCTTCGCCCGTTTCCGGGCGGTAGGAGAAGGCGGGATGCTTCTGCGCCTCGGGCTCGTTGATCGGGATGGCCAGCTCCGCGCATCGCCCGACCAGCCCTTCGCCGCGACGCATGAATGTCGCGTGTACGGCGCTGCGGTTGAGTCCTTCGGTGGCGAACAGCTCGAGCGACCCATCCTGGCGCTTGAGGTAGATCGAGCAGACTTCGGCCACCATCAGGCCGGCGATGTGGCGCACGATCTTGTCGAGACGATTTTGGCCATCGTCGGTTTCGGCCATGGTTTCGCGCAAGCGGCGAAGGATCGGCCGGAGCGCTGCCGGTTCGGCGTGGCGCGGATCGTCCAGCGGTCTCTTGGCCATCTCGAGCCTGTTCCCATTTCCGGCATTTGCGAAATGCCGCGCCAGCTCCCGGTCCGTTCATCCCAGCGCCCGCGCGAGGCCCGAGACGGGTCTACTCCCTGCTGTCGCCTTCGGCGCGAATGGTCCGCGCCGACCCCTCTCAATCGGCGTCGAGCCCATAGAGCGAGTGCAGCGTACGCACGGCGAGTTCGGCATATGCCGAATTGATCAATACGCTGATTTTGATTTCCGAAGTGGTAATTGCCAGAATGTTGATGCCTTTTTCGGCGAGCGCCTTGAACATTTCGGCCGCCACGCCCGCGTGGCTGCGCATGCCGATGCCGATCACGGAAACCTTGACCACGTCGGCGGAGCTGTCGACGTCGAAGTAGCCGATCTCCTCCCGCGCGACCTTCAGCACCTTGAGCGCGCGCGGCAGCTCCGATTCGAGCACCGTGAACGTCATGTCCGTGTGCCGGCCGTCCGACGACAGGTTCTGCAC
>JANOKV010000650.1:0-38267 GCA_031419415.1 Hyphomicrobiales bacterium
GGGGCGCCGAAACTCTTTTCGATGATGACGTTGCGGCCCTTGGGACCGAGCGTCACCTTGACGGCGTTGGCGAGGATGTCGACGCCGCGCAGCATGCGCTCGCGGGCATCGGCCGAAAATCTAACGTCTTTTGCAGCCATTGCGGTGGGGTTCCTGGGAATTGAAGTGGAAGTTGGGGGAGTAGGGAGTAGGGAGTGGGGAGTAGGAGACTTGGGATCCTTCCCTACTCCCAATTCCCTATTCCCTACTCCCTTCCTGAACTGCATCAAATTCAACGACGCGAGATTGCAGGCGGTGTCGTCGAGGAACATGTACTCCGAGCACGGATTCGACGCGCGGATCGGGCCGGACTTCGGGCAGGTGTGCCAGTCATTGATGGTGGTGTGGAACTGGATACCAGGATCGGCCGACGCCCAGGCGGCATGGCCGATCTGGTCCCACAGGTCGCGCGCCTGCAGCGTCTTGGTGACCTTACCCGTCGTCCGTGCCGTCAAGTTCCAGGGTTTGTTATCGAGCACGGCGCGCAGGAAGTCGTCGGTGACGCGCACAGAATTGTTCGAGTTCTGGCCCGAGACCGTGCGGTAGGCTTCGCTGTCCCAGTCGGTGTCGTAGACATCGAACGAGATATCCTTGAAGCCCTGCCGCGCGAACTGGATGACGCGACGGATGGCGTTGTCGGCGACCAGCATTTTGCGGGCGGCCTTGATCTCGCGCTTGAGCGCCGGGTTTTTCGCCGGATCGAAGCAGGCGTCGCCGTCGGCTTCGCAGTTGACGCATGCCGTCATCACGGCCTTCAAGCGCTTCTGGCAAATTTTGGACCCGGTGACGAGGGCGGCGACTTTCTGCTCCTCCTTCACTTTCCAATCGATGTAGGACTCGATATCGGGATGATCGACATCGACGACGACCATTTTCGCCGCCCGCCGCGTCGTGCCGCCAGACTTGATGGCGCCGGCAGCCCGATCACCGATCTTGAGGAAGCTCATCAGGCCGGACGACCGTCCACCACCCGACAGGCGTTCGTTTTCGCCGCGCAACTTGGAAAAATTCGACCCGGTGCCGGAGCCATATTTGAAGAGTCGCGCTTCGCGGACCCACAAATCCATGATCCCGCCTTCGTTGACGAGATCGTCCCCGACCGACTGGATGAAGCAAGCGTGCGGCTGGGGATGCTCGTAGGCGCTTTCGGATTGCGTGAGTTTACCGGTTTGCCAATCGACATAGAAATGACCCTGGCCGGGGCCGTCGATACCATAGGCCCAATGCAGACCGGTGTTGAACCACTGCGGGCTGTTGGGCGCAGCCATCTGCATGGCAAGCATATAGCGGTGCTCGTCGAAGAACGCGCGCGCATCCTCCTCCGTCGTGAAATAGCCGCCCTTCCAGCCCCAATAGGTCCAGGTTCCGGCTAGGCGATCGAACACGGCGCGCGCATCGGTCTCGCCAGTCAAGCGCTCCGTCTCGCCCAATTCAGCCAGAGCCCGCTCGTCGGCCACCGACCGCCAGAGCCACGACGGAACTTGGGTCTCTTCGATCCTTTTCAATCGCTTCGGAACGCCGGCCTTGCGAAAATACTTCTGCGCCAAAATATCTGCGGCAACTTGGCTCCAATGCTCCGGAACCATCAACCCCTCGAGCCGAAACACAACTGAACCATCCGGATTTTTGATCTCGGACGTGGTGCTGCGAAACGGAAGCGTCGCGTAGGGCGATTGGCCGGCCTCAGTGAAGCGCCGAATAATTTTCATTGTTCCCCGCGTATTGAGTTTTGAGCGGGGTCGGTCCACGGAAAAACGCAAAACTAACAAGATCAGCGGCAGCACGACCCGAGGTTATTGTTGTGTCTACGTCGTCATCTACACTGAGGAGTCGAGCAAGCGCTTCGCGCCCTGCCCTTCTCGGCCTGAGCGCTCCACAGCACGACTGCCACGCCCTCCCCGTTTGCTGGTGACAGCAGGACCCGGCCACTGCGGTGAGCGGCGGCTCCACACGGGAATCACGCAGTAAATCTGCAGCTAGTGATCGACGATTCGTGACCGTGTGTCCACGACGCCTTGTGTTGTATCGGCCTGCTGGACGCTAGATGTAGCTCTGACTGGCAGGCAATGAACAAGCGGCCCAGGGTCCTCTCTAGGTGTCGGTAATGTCGGAGTTTTTTGGCCCTCGCCGGCTCGGGAGGCCTGTTGACAACGCACGTCCGGAACGCTGTTGCCGACCTGGCCCGGAGAAATCCGATAGATTTGCCACCGACCTCTGTTGCGAGCCCGCCACATGTCGGGCAGCTCCCTGGATTCGACACTTTTCCTGATCATCGATCGTCCGCCCCGGTTGCGACGACGGCTCCAGCGATTTGCCCTTTTGGGGTCGATGCCAGCCACTCAGCCGCGAATGGGCCAACCAGATCCGGACCCTCGCAAACCGTCCCGCCGAGTATTTGGTCGGGGAACGGACACATCCCGTAGTCCTCGGTCGCGCCACTGGCGCAGGGTCGACGGGGCATGCTTGGGCCATTAGGCCTCGAAACCCTCGAAGATCGGCGCGTCCGCCCAATTGGCGGCGACGGCACGATCTTGCACGCTGCGAACGGTCCACGTGAGCAAGGGTAGCCCCAGCACTTCGCGCACAAAGCGGGTCACGGGCGTGGGCAGAGATTGCACATGATAGGCAAAAAAGTGAGGCTCGGCCGGCCCGCTGTCCAACAGATGGGTGAGGCGATAGGCGCGATCGGCATCGACCTTGTCGCTCCACCAGCCCTCGCCATCATAGACGCCGGAAACAATGCCCCTCGGAATAGTCGGCGCCACTTGCTTCAGCGCCATCATCACCAATGGATCGAACGACATCAGCGCGAGGGGGCCACGATAGGCCGCCGTTTGGTCGGCGATGGCCCGCATGAACGCGGCATCGGGCGGCGTCCATTCGCTCTTCACTTCGACGAGAATAGGAACACGACCATCGACCAGAGCCAAGAGGTCGGCAAAGGTCGAGACGCGTATCGTCGTGCCCCGGTACATAAATCTCGTGAGGGCTGATGGCGCATAATCCGCGATGTGGCCAGGTGCGTCGACCAACCGCGCCAGCAGCTCATCGTGGAACACAATGGGCGTGCCATCAGCGGCGGGCCGCAGGTCGCATTCGATGCCGTAGCCTTTCGCAAGGGCCGCCGCAAATGCCGGTCCGCTGTTTTCAATGGCGCCGCGCGCGGCATCATGCAGGCCGCGATGCGCGATCGGACGCAGGAATACGGATCGGTCCAGCATCTACGCCCCGTCCACCTCGATGATGGCCTCCACTTCGACGGCAGCATCCAGCGGCAGCCCCGCCACGCCGACCGCCGAGCGCGTATGGCGACCTTTATCTCCCAGAACCTCGACCAACAGATCAGAGCAGCCATTGACGACCGATGGATGGTCAGTGAACGCCGGCACGGCATTGACGAAGCCAGTGAGCTTGACAATTCGGCGGATGCGATCGAGAGAGCCCAGCGCCGCCTTTGCCTGCGACAAAATGTTGAGCGCGCACACCTGCGCTGCGCCGCGTCCCGCCGCGACATCCAAGCCATCGCCGAGCTTGCCAGCAATCACCCGCCCGTCTTCGGTGCGCGAAATTTGGCCCGACACGAACAGCAGAGCACCGGCCTGCACCGTGGGCACATAATTGGCAACGGGCGCAGGGGCTGGCGGCAACGTCAGACCCAGCGCTGCCAGGCGGGCGTCGATCGATCCTGTGTTTGGCGTCATACTTTGCCTCTATTCTGCCATGGAGCGCGCTGACTGGAGGAACGCGCCTTCCGAGAAAGTAAGTGTTGCGGGCCGCCACGGACTTTGCAACCACTCGTGCGCCGAATAAGGTCTATTCGTCTCGGGGCACGATAGCGCCGAGTTGGGCAGCATCGGACAACCGCGTTGCCGGATCTGGAGAAGAGCCATGTTCGAAGCAAAGCAGCTGCGCCACGCGAGTGCAGTCCTGGCGGTGTCCGCTGTGACCCTGGCTGGCGCGGCCCTGGCTCAATCACCTGCGGGTCGACCGGCGCCATCGCCCGGACCGGCCGAGAAAACGTCCGTATCCCCGGCTCAAGCGAGCCAGATCGTGCTTGCCCCTCATCGGGCCATCTATGAAATCTCGCTCGATCAAGCCCGCAATGCCGCGAACGTCACCGAAATGTCGGGACGCATGGTCTACGAGCTGACTGGTTCGGCCTGCGAAGGTTATTCCCAGAGCATGCGGTTCGTCTCGCGCATGGGAAGCCAAGACGGCAGCACGACCGTGACCGACATGCGGTCGTCGAGCTGGGAGGACGCGCTCGCCAAGACGCTGCGGTTCAACTCGAGTCAATATAAAGAGTCCAAACTCAGCGAGTCGACGCAAGGCGAGGCCGTACGTGATCCCAAAACGGGTGAGGTGAAAGTCGAGATCGTGCGGCCGGCCAAGAAAGAGAAAACTTTGAAGGCGGACGTTTATTATCCCGTTCAACATTCGATCGCGATGCTGGCAGCCGCACGGCGGGGTGATACGGTCTTCCAAGCCGATCTCTACGATGGCTCGGAAAAAGGCGAAAAGGTCTACTCCACGACCACCTTCATCGGTCCCGCGCGGCCCGCTGGCCACAATGCCACGCTGCCGGCGGTACCGAGCGCCAAGGCCCTCGACACGTTGCGGAGCTGGCCGGTGTCGATCAGCTATTTCGAAGGCGGCTCCGAGAAGAAGGACGCTGTCCCGGCTTATGAACTGGCCTTCGTCTATTTCGACAACGGTGTCTCTCGGCGTCTCTTTATCGATTACGGTGATTTTGCAATTCGCGGCGTTTTAAAGGAGATCACCTTCCACGAGCCGTCGAAGTGCGACTCTAAATAGCGTCGGAAAAACTGGGCGCACGCCGCGCCAGCCGTTGCCCACCTCGAAAAGGACGATGCCCATGACAGATTCGAGCAACCCCGCAAAGGTTGCGGTGATCGTCGGCACGGGCAGCGGCATCAGCGCCTCTGTGGCGCGCGCGCTCGCAGCCCGTGGCTGGCAGCTCGCGCTCGTGTCGCGCAGCATCAGCCCCTCGTCTGCATTGGCCGTGGAGACCGGCGCCCTGGCAATTGCTGCCGATGGGTCCAAGCCCGGGGACATGGAGCGCGCTTTCGCCCTGGTCGACGATAAGCTCGGACCAGTCGATTTGGCGATCTACAACGCCAGTGCGCGCGCGCGCGGACCGCTCATCGATGTCGTGCCCGCAGATGTCGAAAAGGCCCTCTCAATCGGCGCCTACGGCGGCTTCCTCATGGCCCAGCAAGCAGCCAAACGCATGCTGCCTCGTGGAACGGGCGCCATTTTTTTCACGGGCGCCTCGGCAAGCGTCAAAGGCTATCCGCAGTCGGCGGCCTTCGCGATGGCCAAGTTCGCCCTGCGTGGCTTGGCGCAATCGATGGCGCGTGAACTGCAACCCAAAGGCATCCACGTGGCCCACTTCATCATCGACGGAGGTGTGCGCAATGCCGCTCGGGGGCGAGCCGAACCATCCAGCGCAACCGATAGCTTGCTCGATCCGGATGCGATCGCTGCAAGTTATCTACAGGTCCTCGACCAACCACGCTCGGCCTGGACATCCGAACTCGAATTGCGACCTTGGGTGGAACACTTCTGAAAGGGGACGGGAATGGAGACGATCCAACCGCTGGGCCAAGGGTTCACCTGGCAGGACATGGCGCTGGGCAATCGCTACCGGACATTTGGGCGGACAATTACAGAGACCGACCTCGTCAATTTCATTTCCTGTACCGGAATGCTGGAGCTGCTCTTTACGAACGAGGTGTATCGGCAGACCGAAAGCGCCATCAAAGGCCGGCTCGTGCCGGGGGCGCTGGTGTTCTCCATGGCTGAAGGGCTGACGATCGCCGGCACCATTCAAGGCACCGGCATGGCCTTTCTCGGCATGGACCTCGACATCAAGGCGCCTACTTTCGCCGGCGACACGATCCAAGTCGATATCGAAGTCATCGAGCAGCGCGCCTCATCCAAACCGGGGAGAGGTTTGGTGAGAACAAGGAATACCGTGCTCAATCAACGCGGTGAAACGGTCTTAGTCTACACGCCTATGCGCATGATGAAGGGCAAGACGTGAACCGTTCCGGCGGGCGCGAGCGACCACCGCCATCAATTGTTACTTCTGGGCAACTGCATCGGCCCAAATGAGTTGGGGCTTTACCAGCTGTTCGCGCTTGCGTGTTAGGTTGGCTTGAGTTGTGTGTCCAAGCGCGGTTTTGTAGCCACCGCGGAGTAGCGTAAATGAGTTGGTATCGTCGAACGCTGGCCGGTCCTTTCGGGGTGGGCCTCCTTCTCGCAGCCCTGGGCACAGCTCTGCCGGTGGCCGTGCATCATGTTTGGGCGCCGCCTGCGCCCGAGGCGACGGCAACTGACTTTTCAACCCATCTTCGGCACGTGCGGCAATCGCTGGCATCTGTGTTCGACCACTGGCTCGGCGATCTGCGACAGCCATCTGCAGCCAGCGAAGCCGGTGAAGGTGCGCTCATGTCCGGTTTCACGGCCGCCGGCGCCGGGCTGGCTGTCATCACAGCCCCGATACCCGTCGATGTCGACCGCACGCCGCACAGCGGCGCCGAAACATCAGCACGCCTGACACGTAGCATTCAGGCCGAATTGCAACGGGTCGGCTGCTATGGGGGCCGGATTCATGGCACTTGGGATCACCCCACACGCAGCGCCATGCTCGCCTTCAAAGGCTCGATCGGGTCGGGCCTGCGGATCACAGGTCCCGATTACGTTCTCTTGACTATGTTGCAAGGCCAGAGCGGCGTCACGTGCGGTCGCCCGTGCGGGCCCGCCTCCGGCGTCCATCCCTCCGCTCAGTGTCCCTCCGTGGTTGCCAGCAGCGCCTCAGCCGACCGGGCTCATTTCGGAGATCGCACGCCCTCAGCGGCCTTCGTGACGCCTCCAACCTTGCCCACATCACTCGGGCCGTGGCCACGCGACGGCCGTGCGTCAGTCCCCGCCCGCTCCGCCGATCCTTTGGCATTGCAACAATCGGCAGATGCTCTGGAGGTAGTACCCACGCCAGCGGCGAAATATTCGCCACCAAAGTCCGTTGCGCGGCCTGCGCCGGCACCCCAACGCACCAGAGCGGCAGCAGCCACCACCGGTCAGCAGGGCGCGAACTCACCTTGACGCCGAAAGTCAGGCGTTTGGCCTGATGCTGCGATTGCCCCCGTCGTTAACGGCCCTGGCCCCAAAAACCCCAGTCGAACTCCCACGGCGATTGTGGGGCCGCTTTTCGAGGCGCAATGACAGGTGCGTTCAATATCCGCGCCATCGCGTAGCCGCTGGCGGTTTGGTAAGCCGTTGCGAACGCGTCTTGCAAGGCGAACGTCGATGCCATCGGTGAGGGCGCCGCCGGTGCGAGACTGAACGGCCAAGCCCCGATCGCGGGGCTGGGCGATGACCAGAAAGGCAGCATCGGCCACGTCGTCCCCCAGTTCGGCACAGTCAATGTGGGGGACCAACCAAGTTGCGGCATCGTCGGCCACGCCGGCAGATACGACCCACTGAATGCGGCTGGCGTGGACCAGCCACGCGCCGTATCGGCCCACGGCCACATAGTGGCGAGCGGCGAGACCGGGCGCGGTATCATGGCCGATAGCGCCGTCTCCCACGCCCTAGTGGAATCCTTGCTGACGGACATACACGCTTCAGACGCTAGGCGCGTGCTTGTTTCAATGGCCGCAAACCAATCCCGCGTCATCTTCGACTGCATCTCGAACAACATCATGGGGTGACCTCGGAGGGTTCGTCATCGATCTGTCATACTGCATAAATGTAAGAATTCAAGAAAAATGCTGCGTTGCAACAATTTATTGTGCAGCGCACCTGCTTACCCTCCACTGAGAGGGAGCTGCGCAGACCGCCGCGTTGCCGATGCCAACCCGGTCTGCTAGGCCTGCCCCGCAAACTCATCCTCTATCGAGGCGATGAATTCCCATGATCCCGCGTTACTCCAGACCCGACATGGTGGCCATCTGGTCGGCAGACACGCGCTTTCGCATCTGGTTCGAGATCGAAGCGCATGCGGCGCAGGCCATGGCCAATATTGGCATGATCCCGCAGTCCGCCGCGCACACCATTCGCAAACGCGGCGACGCCGCCCAATTCGACGTTGAAAAAATCGACGAAATCGAACGCGTGACCAAGCACGACGTCATCGCTTTTCTGACCCACCTGGCCGAGCACGTCGGTCCCGATGCCCGCTTCGTCCATCAGGGCATGACCTCGTCGGACGTGCTCGACACCTGCTTCAACGTGCAACTGACGCGTTCGGCCGATCTACTGATCACCGATCTCGACCGCGTTCTGGCCGCCCTGAAAACACGGGCTTTCGAGCATAAAACGACGGTTTGCATCGGCCGCAGCCACGCCATTCACGCCGAACCCACCACCTTCGGCATCAAGCTCGCGCAGGCCTACGCGGAGTTCGATCGATCGCGGGCCCGACTCGTGGCGGCACGCGCCGAAGTGGCGACCTGCGCCATTTCTGGGGCTATCGGCACCTTCGCTAACATCGATCCTCGGATCGAAGAGTACGTGGCAGCCAAACTGGGCCTCATGCCCGAGCCCGTCTCCACACAGGTCATTCCGCGCGATCGGCACGCCATGTTCTTCGCCACGCTGGGCGTCGTGGCGTCGTCGATCGAGCGGCTGGCTGTGGAAATCAGGCATCTCCAGCGCACCGAAGTGCTCGAAGCCGAAGAATTCTTCTCCGAGGGCCAGAAGGGCTCCTCGGCCATGCCGCACAAGCGCAATCCGGTGCTGACCGAAAACCTCACCGGGCTCGCCCGTATGGTGCGCAGCTATGCACTGCCGGCGATGGAGAACGTGGCGCTGTGGCATGAACGGGATATTTCGCACTCCTCCGTCGAGCGCATGATCGGCCCCGACGCCACCGTCACGCTCGATTTCGCTTTGAACCGGCTGGCCGGGGTAATTGAAAAGCTGATCGTCTACCCTGAGAACATGCAGCGAAACGTCGACAAGTTGGGTGGTCTCATTCACTCACAGCGAGTCCTGCTGGCGCTCACCCAAAAAGGCGTCTCACGCGAAGACAGCTACGCCTGGGTGCAGCGCAACGCCATGCCCGTCTGGCGCGGCCAAGGCGACTTCCTCGTCTTGCTCAAAGCCGACGCCGACATCACCCGGGTCTTGCCGGCTTTAGAGCTCGAAGCCCTGTTCGATCTGGGTTACCACCTCAAGCACGTCGATACGATCTTCCGCCGCGTTTTCGGCGCGGCCTGATCAGTTCATTGGCCGTCATACCAGCGTTCGATAGGACCGCCCTCGCTCCACCGCGATTGACAGGCCCGCTACCGCCGCGCCACAACGCTGGCTGACCCATGTTCGGCCGGAGGAAGCGCCATGACGACCGCCCAATTGCAGCAGACGATCGAGACCGCTTGGGAAGCACGCGACCAAGTCAACGCGCAAACCAAGGGCGCGGTCCGCGAGGCCGTCGAGACGGCGCTCGATATGCTAGACAAGGGCACAGCGCGGACGGCCGAGAAACGCGGCGAGGAATGGATCGTCAACCAATGGCTCAAGAAAGCCGTGTTGCTATCGTTTCGCCTCAACGACATGGGGATGATCTCGGGCGCGCCGGGCGGCGCTTCCTGGTGGGACAAGGTTCCCTCCAAGTTCGATGGCATGGGGCCCGATGATTTCAAGAAAGCAGCGTTTCGCGCCGTGCCTGGCGCGATCGTGCGGCGCGGCGCCTATATCGCACCCTCGGTCGTGCTGATGCCCTCATTCGTCAATCTGGGCGCCTACGTCGGCGAGCGCACGATGGTCGATACCTGGGCAACGGTTGGTTCGTGTGCCCAGATTGGTAAGGATTGCCACCTGTCGGGAGGCGTCGGAATCGGTGGTGTGCTGGAGCCGTTGCAGGCCAATCCGGTGATCATCGAAGACAACTGCTTCGTTGGCGCACGTTCCGAGGTTGTCGAGGGCGTGATCGTCGGCGAAGGCTCTGTGCTGTCGATGGGGGTGTTCATCTCGGCGACCACCAAAATTGTCGACCGTTCCAACGGTCGCATTCACGTCGGCAAGGTGCCGCCCTACTCCGTGGTCGTGCCGGGATCGCTGCCTGGAATGCCGCTTCCGAACGGTATGCAGGGGCCTGGCCTTTACTGCGCCGTGATCGTCAAGACAGTCGACGCGCAGACCCGCGCAAAAACGAGCATCAACGATCTGCTGCGGGACTGACCCGCAGGGTATTAGCGGTGGGCGGAAAAGCTCGAGGGATCCGATGCCGGACGGCAGCCACTACCGCACACTCGATCCCGACAAGCTGGTCCTCGTCTTGGATAAGCTCGAGCAGCGCATCATCGAACGATTTCCGCGAGCGGGTCTGGCTCGGGTGTGCGCCGAGCTTGCCCAGATCGCGCGCGAAACTCGCGCCCGGGTCATTCAAATCGAGGCACGCAATATGCCGCTGCGCGCGGCCATGCTCGTGCTGGTTGCAGTGCTTGCCGGCTTGCTGGTGAAAGTCGGTTGGCTGATCGACTTTTCCAAAACCTCCGCCGACAACGTCTACTCGGTGTTGCAAGGCATCGAAGCCGCGCTCAACATTGCCGTGCTGATGGCAGCGGCGTTGTGGAGCCTCGTCACGCTCGAGGATCGCTTGAAGCGCCGCCGCGCCATCACGGCTCTGCACGAGCTGCGCTCGATTGTCCACGTCATCGACATGCACCAATTGACCAAGGATCCGCAAGGCATCGCCGGCGGACCGGAGCGCCATACGGCATCGTCGCCCGATCGCACGCTGCCGCCGTTCGAGTTGACACGCTATCTCGACTACTGCTCGGAGATGCTGTCCCTGTCGGCCAAGGTAGCCGCCATCTATGCCCAGAGTCTGCCGGATCAAGTGGTGGCGGAAACCGCCAACGAGCTCGAGCAAGTGGCGACGAACCTGTCGCAGAAAATCTGGCAGAAAATCACCATTGTCCAGACGCTCGCCGCGCGCGAAGCCGAACCGATGCGGCTGGTGCAAGCCACTCCGGGACCCGCCGCCGAAATGTTCGACGATGGGCGACCCGTTCCGATTGCGGCCACGGTCCCCAACCCGTAGGGTCCGCCGCTCGCCAACCCGCCTGGAAATCCGACATGTTCGAACTGGCCAACGACCCCGTCGCTCTCACCCAGGCTCTGATCCGATGTCCATCCGTGACGCCGGAGGAAGGTGGCGCGCTGACGCTGATTCAGAGCGTGCTCGAGCCTGCGGGGTTCACCTGCCATCGCCTGACGATGACCGAGCCCGGCACGCCCGACGTCGAAAACCTCTTTGCCCGCATCGGCACGGGCGCGCCGCACCTGTGTTTCGCCGGGCATACCGATGTCGTGCCGGTCGGCGACGCCAAGGCCTGGACGCGGCCCCCGTTCGGCGCTGAAATTCACAATGGCGTTCTCTATGGGCGAGGGGCCGTGGACATGAAGGGCGCGATTGCCTGCTTCATGGTGGCCGCCCTCCGCCAGCTCCAGGTTCAGGACGGCAATCGCGGCTCGATCAGCTTCCTCATCACGGGGGACGAGGAGGGACCATCGATCAACGGCACCATGAAGGTGCTCGACTGGATGCAAGCCAAGGGCGAAATCCTCGATGCCTGCGTCGTCGGTGAACCGTCGAACCCCAAGGCGCTCGGCGACGAAATCAAGATCGGGCGACGGGGCTCGGTCAGCGGAGAGATCATCGTGCAGGGCAAGCAGGGCCACGCCGCCTACCCGCACATGGCAGATAATCCCATCCCGAAACTCGCCCGCATCATCGACCGTCTGTCCTCGACAGCCCTCGACGAGGGCACGCCCGATTTTCAGCCCTCGAGCCTGCAAGTCACGGTCATCTCCGCAACTAACTCGGCAACCAACGTCATTCCGGGCGAAGCGCGCGCCAAGTTCAACGTGCGCTACAACGACTTGTGGACGAGGCCGAAACTCGAAGCCTGGGTGCGTGAGCAGATTGCCGCCGCTGCCGCCGAGACCAAGGCGCAAACCCGCGTCAGCTTCTCGGGCACCGGCGATGTCTTCCTAACAAAACCCGGCCCCCTCGTGGCGACCATGCGAACTGCAGTCGAGGGGGTGTTGGGGCGCACCCCGGCGCTGACCACGGCGGGCGGCACATCGGATGCACGCTTCATCCAGGCGTTTTGTCCGGTCATCGAATTCGGACTGGTCAACGCGACCATCCACGCTGTCGACGAGCACGTGGCGGTCGCCGATCTCGAAAAGCTCACCACCATCTACGAGCGCTTCATCGAATCCTATTTCACTGTGGCGGGCTGAGGTAGAGCCATGGTGACGTCGGCGATGGTGAGACGGCGCAGCGGGTCACACCGACGCTTTGCGCTACCCTCGAGGCGCGATTGGCTCGACTGTATGTCCGCCGTCGCAGCAGCGCTCGCCATCGGTCTGTCGATGCAGTCGGTGTTGATCGACGAAAGCGCCAATAAAACGGAAATCACGCACCGCACGTCACCCGGCAGCGGACCGGAGGCCGGCCCAGTTTCTCGTGAAACGATCGTTGCCGGCTATGTCGGCGCGCCCTTTACGCACGCCAGCGACCTGCGCTTCGTCAAACCGGGAACGACCGATCTCACCGTGCACGACGTGCAATGGCAGGGTCGGCCGTTCAAGAGCCCGATTTATTATGGTTTGCGCGCCTCGCGTTGGTGGGCCCAGTCACCGCTGGGTGCGATGGTGGATTTCACGCACTCCAAAGCGATCGCCACGCCCGACCAACAGGTGCGCTTCTCCGGCACGCGCAACGCCGCGCCAGCGCCGGCGCCGGCCAAGATTATCGACACGTTTCGGCATATGGAGTTCAGCCACGGCCACAACACACTGACGATGAATGCGCTGTGGCGGCTGTGGCCGGCCGGCCTGCGCCTCATGCCTTATGTCGGCGCGGGCGGTGGCATCAACTTGCCCCATACCGAAGTGCAGTTCGCGGACGAAAAGGATCGCACTTATGAATATCAATTCGCTGGCCCATCCGGCCAAGTCCTCGTCGGCGTAGAAATCCACTTGCCGTCGTCCAGTGTCTTCATCGAGTATAAATTCACGCTCGCCCGCTACACCGCCCCTCTGACTGGACGCGACAGCCGCCACAGTTACGGACCAGACGATCTCTGGGCTCAATTCATGGATTGGTGGCACGGCAGAAGCCCCGCCTACGGGACCGTGACCACCACACTGGCCAGCCATCAGCTCATCGGCGGCATCGGCTACCGGCATGGGAGCCCGCCGAGCCCATAATCGAACCGGCCCCAACGCCTGCGCCTGCACCCGCCCGATCGTTAACGACCCGCCAAAAAGCAGCCCAAGGCAATGAATCTTTCATAGCCTCGGAGCATGGTCTATAACGCGCGCCATTCAGTTCGAGCGCGCTGATCCGGTGCGGCGCACCAATTGCCGAGGGACAGGCCCACCATGGCGAAAGCCGGAAAAGACAATCGACCCGAGCCGCGCTTGCCGAAGGGGTTCCAGGACCTCGCCGGCGAAGACCTGCGCGCCACGACCCGTATGCTCGCCGTCATCCGCGAAGTCTACGAGCGCTATGGCTATGACCCACTCGAAACGCCAGCCTTCGAGTACACCGACGCGCTGGGTAAATTCCTGCCCGACCAGGATCGTCCCAACGCGGGCGTGTTCTCACTCACCGACGAAGACGATCAGTGGCTGTCCCTGCGCTACGACATGACCGCGCCGCTCGCGCGCTACGTCGCGGAGAATTTCGATCGCCTGCCCAAACCCTATCGCCGCTACGCGATGGGACCCGTGTGGCGCAACGAGAAGCCCGGCCCCGGCCGCTTCCGCCAGTTCATGCAGTGCGATGCCGATACCGTCGGCACCGAGAGCGTCGCCGCCGACGCCGAAGCCTGCATGCTGATGGCCGATGTGATTGCCGCGCTGGGTCTGCCCGCAGACCAATTCCGCATCAAGCTCAACAACCGCAAGATCCTCGATGGGTTGCTCGAGACAGTGGGTATCAATCCGAATTCGGAGGCCGATACGAGCCGCCGACTGACCGTGCTGCGTGCCATGGACAAGTTCGACAAGTTTGGCTCGGGCGGCGTGTCGATGCTGCTCGGAGCGGGGCGTAAGGACGAAAGTGGCGACTTTACGCCCGGCGCGGGTCTCGAGCTGCCAGCCATTCGCACGATCGTGGCGTTCCTCGATGCATCGGTCGTGGGAGCAGGTGGCGAGGATCTCGTCGGCAAAGTTGCGCCCCTGATCGCCGGCAGCGAAACCGCGAAGGCGGGCCTCGCCGAGATCGCCGAGATCGAGTCCCAGGTTCGCTCAGCCGGCTACGATCATCGCCGCATCGCCTTCGACCCCTCCGTCGTGCGCGGTCTCGACTATTACACCGGCCCCGTCTTCGAAGCCGAACTCACCTTCGAGGTGCAGAACGATGAGGGCCAGACGGTGCGCTTCGGCTCCGTCGGCGGCGGCGGGCGGTACGATGATCTGGTCGCCCGCTTCACGGGCCAACGCGTGCCGGCCACCGGCTTTTCCCTGGGCTTGTCGCGTTTGCAGGATGCGTTGCGCAAGGTGAATGGTCGAGCCACGGGCGTGCTCGGTCCCGTCGTCGTGCTGGTCATGGATCGCGCGGAGTTGCCACGCTATCAGCGCATGGCGCAGGAGCTACGGGCCGCCGGCATTCGCGCCGAGATGTATCTGGGCACCTCGGGCATGAAGGCGCAGATGAAATATGCCGACCGCCGCCAATCGCCGTGCGTCGTCATTCAGGGTTCCGACGAGCGGGCCAAGGGCGAGGTTCAGATCAAGGATTTGATCGAGGGCGCCAAAGCCGCCGCGGACATCAAGGACAACGCCGAATGGAAGGCGGCGCGCCCCGCCCAGTTCTCGGTGCCCGAACAGCAGCTCACCGCCGCCGTCACAGAACTCCTCGCCCGACATGGAGGCTGAGCGTGGCCGTTGATCGCTATCCGGCTGAAATGGCCAGCTCCGCCCGTTGGATCGAGGACTTGGAGCGCCAGGCGACCATCATAATGGCGCTGTTTGCGCGGGCTGGTTTCGAGCCGGTCGCGCCGCCCGTGTTGCAACCCGCCGACGTTCTTCTCGACCTCGTCGGCGAGGATTTGCGCGCCCGCAGTTATGTCTTCACCGACCCCGATGGGGCCGAGTTGTGCCTGCGCAACGATCTGACCATCCCGACCTGCCGCCTCTATGCCGCGCGACACGCCGCCGGTCCCACACTGGCGCGCTATGCCTACAACGGTCCCGTTTTTCGCTATCAGCCGACCGGGGGGAGCGCCGCACGTCCGCGCGAGTTTCGCCAGGTTGGCATCGAGTCGTTCGCCGCCGCAGACCCGACACGCGCCGAAGCCGAAGTTCTGGCGCTCTGCGTCGAGTCCGTGCGGGCTGCCGGCATTCGCGCGCCCCGCATTCAGATCGGCGACCTCGGCATATTCCGCGCCTTGATCGCCGCAATCGACATGCCGGAGCGGTGGCGACAACGCTTGCGGCATCATTTCTGGAAACCATCCGCATTCCATCGCCAAATCGAAATGCTGGTGCGCCCGACAGCCGACGGTCGCGCATTGCCGCCTGATCTGGTGCAAGCAATCGCTCACGCGCGATCCGACGATGCGAGTGCCATCATCGCGGCCCACATCGATGCGCTCGGTTTCGATATGACCGGCACGCGCACCATCGAGGAGATCAGCGATCATCTGCAAGGTCTGGCAGCCGACCTCACCTCGGCTCCGCTGCCGGTGGCGGCCGCCGATCTGATCGAGGCCTATCTGTCGACGAAGACGAGCGCGCCCGATGCGACGGACCAAATCCGCGCCCTCGTCGAGCGCAGTGGCTTCGACATCGAACCAGCTCTTGCCGCGTTCGACGCGCGTTTGGCGCTCATCGCCGAGGACGGCATCGACACCGCTCAACTGGCCTTCTCGGCTAGCTTCGGACGCGGCTTCGAGTATTACACCGGGTTCGTCTTCGAGTTCACGACCCCGGCGTTGGGCGACGCCCTTCCTCTGGGTGGCGGCGGGCGATACGACACGCTCGTGCACGCTATTTCCGGCGGCAGTCCGGTTCCTGCCGTCGGCGCCGCACTCCATTGCGAGCGCTTGCTACTCGCCGCGCAAGGCCGCCGCGCCGAGGAGCAAACACCACCCGCGACCACCCCTGCTTTGCATCGAACGAGCGACGCCCTCGTGCTCGCCGTGCCGTCCAAGGGCCGCCTGATGGACGAAACGATCGCCCTTTTTTCGCGAGGTGGCTTGACACTCTCGCGCACCAGCGACGCGCGCGGCTACCGCGGCCGTATCGACGAATTGCCGGGCGTCGAAGTGCAATTCGTCTCGGCGTCTGAAATCGCGCGGGCGCTGCGGACGGGCGAAGCGCATTTGGGCGTGACCGGCGAAGACCTCGTCTGCGAAACGATCCCTCGAGCCGACGAGGCTGTCGATCTCCTGATGAAGCTCGGCTTTGGCCACGCCGACGTCGTCGTGGCCGTTCCCGAATTTTGGATCGATGTCACAACCATCGCCGACCTCGAGGAAGCGGCCGTTCACTATCGTCGGCAGCACGGACGTCGCATGCGCGTCGCGACGAAGTATACGAACATGACGCGGCGCTACTTTGCGGGCCAGCGCTGGGGCGACCCTGCACGTGTCCCCGACATTGTGACGCTCTATCGCATCGTCGAGAGCCTGGGCGCAACCGAAGGCGCGCCAGTCGCAGGCGTCGCCGAGTTGATCGTCGACATCACATCCACCGGCTCGACGCTGAAAGCCAATGGTTTGAAGGTCCTCGACGACGGCGTCATGCTGCGCTCGCAGGCCAACCTCGTCGCGTCGAAGGGCGCAGCGTGGTCACCGGAACAACGAAGATTGCGCGACGCCATCATCGCTCGCCTTCGCCCCTGAGGGCAGGCGCGATCACGTTCCACCTGTTTACGGGGCCAAGCGCGCTGCTTACACTCGCCCCGACCCCATGAGGAGACCCTGACGATGCTGCGGATATATGGACGCGCCAATTCGATCAACGTGCGCAAGGTGCTCTGGATGTGCGACGAAGTCGGCGAGACCTACGAACGGGAGGATTGGGGCCGTGGATATAAACCCACGAGCGACGCCGCATTCCAGAAGGTTTCCCCGTTCGGCGTCGTGCCGGTAATCGACGACAATGGCTTCATTCTGCGCGAGTCCAACACCATTGTCCGCTATCTGGCGAGCAAACATGGCCGCGCCGATCTCTATCCGACCGATCTGGAATTCCGCGCGACCCTCGAAGCCTGGATGGATTGGGCCGCGACCGATATCTACACCTCCATTCGTCCCGTGTTTCTCGGAAAAGTGGTCAAGCAGCCTGCCTTCGCCGACCCGAAGGTCATCGAAGCCGGCCAGACCGATTGGAATCGGCAAATGGAGCTCCTCGAGGCCCAACTGGCAGCGACCGGGCCCTACATTACGGGCTCCGCGTTCAGCATCGCCGACATTCCCGTCGGCCTCATCGTCAACCGGTGGAAAGCCATCGAATTCGACAAACCCGCCCTGAAAGCGGTCGCGGACTATTACGACCGTCTCGCAGAACGGCCCGGCTATCAAGCGCACGGACGCAACGGCACTCCGTAGGGCTACCCGTCGCCCATACATTCTACCCGCCGTTACGGAACCCGAGCGCCACACTACCGTTCCTCTCGCTCCAGCGAGGGCGAGCGAACAGATGAGCGACGGACGCACGAACTCCAAAGAAATGCGAGACGCGGTTGGCTTGATCACGGCGCTTGCCATGAGCCTCCTGGCGCTGATCGTGGTCAGCGTCCTCTTCGTTGCACGTGATGTTCTGATCCCGGTCGCGCTGGCGGTGCTCTTGAGCTTCGTTCTGGCCCCCGTGGTCCACGTGCTGCAACGCTGGCGCCTGCCGCGCGGCGGCGCCATCCTGCTAGTGCTGCTCGCTGCGGTAGGTGTGGTGCTGGGTCTGGGCAGCATCGTGGGCCGCGAAGTGAGTAAACTCGCCGACGATTTACCGCGTTATCAGGATACCATGCGTGCCAAGGTCGCCCTGGTTCGGCGCGCCACCGACAACGTCGGCAGTATCGGCCGCGCAATGGACGTTTTGGCCGATCTCGGACGCGACTTGGCGCGGCCCAAAGTGGACGCGCCTGCGCCCGGACGCGTCTCGACCGAAGCGTCCCCTATGCCAGTCGAGATCCGTGAGCGCACCCGCAATGGCCTGGAACAGTTGCTCGCGCTGGTCGGGCCCCTGCTCGCACCGCTCGCCACGTTCGGTCTAGTCATGATCTTCACGGCCTTCATTCTCGCTCAGCGCGAGGATCTGCGAAACCGCCTGATCCGGCTCGCGGGAACGCAAGACCTGCAACGCACCACCGCCGCGATCGACGACGCAGCGCATCGCTTGAGCCGCTTGTTCCTGATCCAGCTCGGCGTTAACGCCGCATTCGGGGCCGTCATCGGCATTGGCCTCGCGCTAATCGGCGTGCCTAGTCCCGCATTGTGGGGCGTTCTCGCCGCGGTCTTGCGCTACGTGCCTTACATCGGGGCCTTTCTCGGCGCCGCCCCGCCGTTGGTGATTGCGGCGATCGTCGATCCGGGCTGGAGCATGTTGATCGCGACGGCGGTGTTGATCATCGTCGTCGAGCCGATCGTGGGCCACGTCATCGAACCGATGATTTATGGCCATAGCACTGGCTTGTCCCCGGTAGCCGTCGTCCTTGCGGCAACATTCTGGGCGTTCCTGTGGGGTCCGATCGGTCTGATCCTCGCCGTACCTCTGACGGTTTGTCTCGTCGTCATCGGCCGACACGTCGAACGTCTCGAGTTTCTCGATGTGATGTTCGGCGACCAGCCCGCGCTGGAACCTGCGGAGCTGTTCTATCAGCGCATGCTGGCCGGCGATCCCAGTGAATCTGTTGAAATGGCGCGAGACTTTGTGAAAGATCAGCCGGTCACAGCCTACTTCGACGACATCGCAATGCGGGGTCTGTTTTTGGCGCAGGCCGATACAGTCAATGGCACCCTCGACGAGGATCGACTGGCGACGATCGTCGCAACGGTTCGCACACTCACGGATCAACTTCCTGATGAGACCCGAGAACCGCCCTCAGACCGGGGCGTTGCGGTGTGCATTGCTGGTCGACCGGGGCTCGACGAGGCGGTAACGACACTACTCGAGCACCTGCTGTCCGCGCGAGGCTACAGCGTCCGACTGCTGGGCGCCGACGCTCTGGAACGCAGAGCCGGCGATGTACGGGTGGAAGGTAACGTTACACTCGTCTGCCTGAGTTATCTCGATCCGCTCAGTACAGCACATATTCGCTTGGCGTTACGTCGACTCCGTCGCCGCATACCGGGCGCACGCATGCTCGTCGGCATCTGGCGCCCGCGTGATCCCACCAGCATCGAACCGCTGCGCAAAACCATTTCAGCCGACGTGTTGGTGACGACGATGGGCGAGGCCGCTGCGGCCTTGACTTTAACGGCAGGCGACACGAACGTGGAACCGAAAGCTGCGCCTCTTGCGGCTCCACCTCTCGCCCTGGTCTCGACGGCAACGACCTAATCTTGGCTATTGCTGCGCCTTGGCCGCCAAAGCTGCATCGATCTGCTCAAGCAGTTTAGAGAAATCCACAGGCTTGGGATGATAGTCGTCGCATCCCGCTTGCAAGGCCTTTTCGCGATCGCCCGCCATGGCATGAGCGGTCAACGCGATGATCGGGATGCGCGCAGTCGCCGCGTCGGATTTGAGTGCCTGCGCCACCGTCCAGCCGTCCATGATCGGCAAGTTCATATCCAGAAGAACAATCTCGGGACGCAGACTGCGCGCCTTGGCCAGACCATCCTCGCCATCTTGCGCTACGACAACGTCGTGACCGCGTCGCTTCAGTCGGCGCGACAGGAAATCCCAGATTTCTTCATGATCTTCGACGAGCAGAATGCTGGCCATCTCATCCTCCATCTTCAACCCTGCGGGGCGGTCCGTTGCTGCGGCACAACCTGCGGAACGATCCGCGCCTTGACCACGTGATCAATCTCCTCGATCAGATCGCGCTCCCAGTCATCGTCCTTGTCGACCACTTGGCCGGCCAAGTCTTGCAACCGGCTGCGATCGCCATCGGACAACGTCAGCGGCGCCAGTGCGACGACCACGACATCGGGACTTGCGAGCTTGCGCTTGAGTTGCCGCACGGCGGTAAAACCGGTGTCTCCGAGCTCGATGTCGACGAGCGCCAGATCGACCAGCGTACCCTGCATACGCTCGACAGCATCCTCGACTGTCGACGCCATATGCACCCGCCATTGCTCACCAGAGAGCAATTGGCGGATGAAGTAGCGCATCTCCATATCTGTGCTGATGATGAGCGCGGTTTGATGGTCACTACCTTTCCGAAAACGCTGGAGCACCGCGTTGAGCCGCGGCCATTCCACGGGTTTGTTGAGATAAGCGTCCGCCCCTAGAGCCAAACCCAAAGCGCGCTCCTGCACGACCGTCACCATGATGACGGGAATGGTCGCCAGTTCGGGATCGTCTTTCAGCGTCGACAGAACCGTCCACCCACCGACGCGCGGCATCTCGACATCGCACAGCACGACGGCCGGCCGGAGTCCACGCACCAGTTTCAATCCGGACTCGCCGTCGGCCGCCAGCCGCACCGCATAACCATTGCGAGTGAGAAAGCGCGCCAGAAGCTCCCGGGCGCTTGGATCGTCGTCGATCACCACGACCACATCGCGCCCTTCTTCCTCAGGCTGCAAGGCGACGTCGGCCGAAGGCGTCGATGATTCTGTTTCTCCCATCGGCGTATCGGGCACCTCGACGGGTAACTCGAGCCGAAACGTGCTTCCTTTTCCAGCCTCGCTTTCGACCGAAACGTCGCCTCCGAGCAATTGCGCGAACGCCCGTGTAATCGACAATCCCAGGCCCGTACCTTCGAATTTCCGCGTCGTCGCATCATCGACCTGCGAAAATGGCTGAAACAGCATCGCCTGCTGCTCGGGCGTCATGCCAATGCCGGTATCAGAGACGGAAAACACAATCCGATCGATGCCTTTCGCCTGCCTCGCGACGGTGAGTTTCACTGTGCCGTTCTCGGTGAACTTCGACGCATTACTCAGCAAGTTGAAGAGGCACTGCCGCACTTTGACGGGATCGGATCTCATGCTGCCGAGGTCGGGCGGACAGTCCACTTCGAGCGCATTTCCCCGCCGGCCCATGAGGCCCTTGACCGTCGCAGCGGCTTCACGAGCGAGTTCGGACACGCGAAAAGTCTCGGCATTCACCTCCATGCGGCCGGCTTCTATCTTCGACAGGTCGAGTACGGTATTGATCAGCGACAGGAGATGGCGCGCATTGCTGCCGATCTTGCCGAGATCTTGCAGCACGCCCTCGTGGCCCATTTCCGCGACTTCTTCTTCGAGCATTTCGCTGTAGCCGATCACGGCGCTCAGCGGGGTGCGCAATTCGTGGCTCATGTTGGCGAGGAACTGGCTCTTGGCCTTATTGGCCACTTCTGCCGCTTCTTTGGCCGCGGCGAGCGCCAACTCGACCTGCTTTCGGCTCGTGACATCGCTGAAGACGACACCTGCGCCCTGTACTCTGCCGCTCGGCGCAACGACGGGGAAAAAATTCGCACTGATGAAGCGGTGGTTTTCTGTGCCGATACTCGAACCGTCGATCTCGACGTCGGCCACGACGGCGCCCTTGTCGACGACCGATCGCAAGGTCGGCACCAGTCGTGGCCAATCGGAGAGCACCGGAAAATCCCGAATATGCCGACCCAAGAGCGCACTGGTATCGGCGTCGGCCATGCGCGCGGCAGCGGGATTGAGCTCGCGCACCCGAAGCCCCACATCGACCAGCACCAGACCAGCGGGTGAATTGGACATGACGCCCCGCAATTGCGCGCGGGCTGCGTCAGCCGCCTGCTGGCGCACATTCACGCGGCGCGCCAGATAAATCGTGAGCAATAGACTGGCCAGGAGTATGAGGCTCGGCACCGCAATCTGCCACGAGCGCTGCTGGCGGCTACTGATGGCGATGGCGGCATCCAACTTGCTCCTCGTCGCTGCGATTTCTTGTCTGATGGTATCCATCAGAGCTTTTCCATCGCCTTGTCGAACACGCTGAGACGCTGCGTCACGCTCGCCGGCTTTGGCAAGGACGACGATTTCCTCGATTTGACTGAGACGCTGACGGACGAGCTTGGCAATGCGTTGTCCCGAACCCACCTGGCCCACGGCGTCCAGAGAGGCCGTCAATTGATCACTCATGACCGGAACTCGAGGCACAGCCTCTGCGTAGGGGTCCAAAAATTCAGGATTGTTCGTCAATATGTAGCCGCGCTCGGCTGTCTCGGCATCCTTCAGGAGAGACAGTACATCGCCCGACTCCGTGATTGCCGCACGACGCCGATCGTCCATCTGTTCGGATCGCATGAGGCCGTTGAGGCTGTAGACCAACGCGACGGCTGCCGCGAACAGAACGGCGACCGCAAGCCAAAAACTGCGGCCGTACGACGAATCGCCGAAGGTTCGTTGAATCGCCACTCTGCACACCTTTTTCGAAGTGACGCGGCGTCGAGGCCGCGTCTAGCCGGGTCCTCCAACGACGAGAGGAATCCAGCACTTCAACGCCGCCTCGTGCTAGATGTTCCGCTAGGCCCGGGCGAGCTACCGGACCACGGACGCAACAGATCGCGGGTGGACTATGGGTGAGAATATCGAAGAAATGCAGCGTCTGCTGAAGGAGACGGTCGAGCATCTCCAGGCGGGCGGCAAGAGCGACCGTCGCAAAGCAGCCGAAAGTCTCACCCGCCTCGCGGCCATCGCGACGACGATGTCGTTGACCCTGCAGAGCCAACAATTCCGCTCATGACGCGGCTCGGGGCAAAAATGCCCCGATAAATGGCACGGAGCTCGATGCGGCGCTCGTCTGTCACAGGGCGCTGATGAACCGCTCCATCATGGCATTGGTTTCGGCGATCCGCTCGAGCTGTGGGAAATGGCCGATGTCTGGGATGATCTCGATCTTGGCCCCTTTCACCCTGGCGCGCAGCCCGTCGAGATAAGGCGTCGTCTGCCCCACAGCGAGCGGCAGCCGCGTGCCGTCGGACTTGGTCATAGTCGTCTGAATAGCGAGAAGTGGAACCGCCACGGCGCCGAGCACCCTGTCCATATCCGAGCTGTCATAGCGACCGATGTCGACGAAAAGCGGTCCCGCAATGTCGGGGTTGCGGTCCATGGCGCGACGGATGATGACCTCGGCGCTCGCCCGGTCGTAGTCTCGACCAAACATCTGATCGAAGGCTGCCTTGACGAAATTCGCATACCCCTGATCGGCAATAGCCTTGGCGCGCGCTTGCCAAGCGGTCGAACCGGCTTCGCCGAAACGGCTGCCGTCGACCAGGATCAATCCCTTCGTGCGCGCGGGCGCCAGCGCCGCTGCTTCCAGCACGACGCGACACCCCATGCTGTGACCCACTAAAATGGCCGGCGACAGATCGAGGCTATTCAAGAGCGCCGCAACATCGGCGCCGTGCGTGTCGATACGTGCATGCTCGGGACCACCCGGCGTCGTGCCGTGTCCACCCAGATCGACCGCAACCGTCTCGTGCCGCCCAGAAAAAAACGCAACCTGATTGTCCCAGTCGCTCCGCGCGCATCCAAAGCCATGCACGAAGACGATCGGCGGCTTACCGGACCCTGTGCGCGTATGGTGAATTAGAGCCATGAACGGTCTCCTTATGAGCGGATCTGGGGACAGCTTAACGGGACACGACTGCCAGGGCTATCTGTTCTGCCCTCCCTCGATGTCTCGACGGGTCAACCGCAAGACCTGAACGGTTGACCAGGCCTGAGGGGCCAATGCCATTCGAACCCTGCCTATTGACGAGGCCCTCGCGACGGGCGACCTAAGTCATCCCAAGGTCGGCGACCGACCCGTCCGCGCGCGCGTGTCGAAAGGCCTGCATGTCTCACATCACGGTTGGCAAGTTGGACCGAGTCCGCGCAAGAGCTACATCCCTAGCGCCGGGCGTTGCGGTAAGCGCCATAATCGCGTTGGCGGCCGCGTTTATTTCGGAGCACCACGGTGGGCCGACGCTGGTCTATGCCTTGCTGCTAGGCATGGCCCTTCACTTTCTGTCGAAAAACGAAACGACGGCTCCGGGAATTCAATTCTCCTCCCGTACCGTACTTCGCGTCGGCGTCGCCATGCTCGGGGTTCGGATCGGTGTCGCGCAGATCATGGACTTGGGCGCATGGCCGCTGGCGATCGTCGTCGCGGCGGTGCTGGCCACCGTGTTCTTCGGCCGCATGGCCGCCCCCCTTTTGAAACTCACGCCTGAGCAAGGGATTTTGACGGGAGGGGCCGTTGCGATCTGCGGCGCTTCGGCGGCCCTCGCCATAGCGTCAGTCCTACCGAAATCCAAAGATGCAGAGACTAACACGATCTTCACCGTCGTGGCCGTGACCGTGCTCAGCACAATCGCGATGATTGTCTATCCGATCGCCATACGGATGGCGCAGCTCGATGGATCCGCCGCCGGCATCATTCTGGGCGGCACCATCCACGATGTCGCGCAAGTCGTCGGAGCGGGATATTCGATATCGGACGACGTGGGTATCGTGGCCACCTACATCAAGCTGTGTCGCGTGGCGATGCTCGTTCCGATCGTCGCGCTCCTCTATTTCATGTACGCCAGCGCGTCATCGAAATCCGTGGCGAGCCAGCCGCTGTTTCCCGCCTTCCTCGTTGCATTCGTCGTGTTCGCGGCGGCCAACAGCTTTGGCGTCGTGCCGACGCGCGTCGTCGATCTGATGAGCACGACCTCCCGGTGGTTTCTAGTTTGTGCCATAAGCGCCCTGGGAATGAAAACGTCATTGCAGCAACTCGCACAAATCGGTTGGCGGCCACTGGGGCTCGTCATCGGGGAGACGGTATTTATCCTCCTGGTCGTGCTCGTTGGCTTGCTCCTTTCCCGAATGTGAGCCTTCGATCTGCTCGGGACGGGCTTGGCACAAATGAACAGCCATGCAACCATTCGCTCCGTGAACGGTCCCCCTTTTCTCTCCAGAGCTGGAGCTTACGATGACCTACCGCCCGATGCAGGACGTGGAGGGGCCTGGACCCAAGCGCAACTTCGTCGGTCATGGCCGACATGTGCCACGTGTGCGCTGGCCGGGTGATGCACGCGTCGCGGTGAGCTTCGTCCTCAACTACGAAGAAGGTTCGGAGTATTCCCATCCGGCAGGCGACAAGCGCAATGATGGCCTTCAGGAAGTCGTCTACACGATGGACCCGCAGTACCGAGATCTCGCGGTCGAATCCGTCTTCGAGTACGGATCGCGCGCTGGCATTTGGCGCGTCGAACGGCTTTTCTCCGAATTCCGCCTTCCCTTGACCTTTTATGCCTGCGCGGTGGCCTTGGAGCGCAATCTTGAAGTTGCGGCTTGGATCCGCGAAGCAGGCCACGAACCTTGTTGCCATGGCTGGCGGTGGGAGGAGATGTGGCGGCTATCGCGCGAGGAAGAGCGCGAGCATTTGGCCATGGCCATTGCCTCCATGATGCAGACCGTCGGCCAACGGCCCCAAGGCTGGTACTGCCGCTACGGGCCCTCCGTCAACACGCGCGAGTTGCTGGTGGAGGAGGGGGGCTTCGTCTACGACTCGGACGCCTACAACGACGATCTGCCCTACTACGTCGATGTGAACAGCAAACAGCACCTCGTTCTGCCTTACTCCTTTACCTACAACGACGGTCGCTTCGGGCTGCTGCCCGCGTACGGCTCGCCGCAGGACTTCACAGACACCCTGAAACGCGGGTTCGATGTTCTGTGGGACGAAGGCGCAACCCATCCGCGGATGATGTCGATCGGGCTCCATCCTCGCCTCATCGGTCAAGCCACACGCATCTCGGCGTTACGCGAATTCATCGAGCATGCGGTCGGCAAGGGCCAAGTGTGGTTCGCCAAGCGGATCGACATCGCCAATTGGTGGAATGCGCATCACCACGAATGGCGAACATAAAGCGAGGGGCTGGGCGGCGTCTCAGACGTGCGCGGGCTGTTTGCGCCGGCGCAATACCTTTCCCAACCACGACACGCGGTGCTGCTTGCCGTGCCCGTTCCCCTGCAAAACATCATCGCCGATAATCTGTGCGCCGTTGGGGTCTCGCGCCAGCGTGATTTTCCGGCTGTGATAAACCTCCAGCTCGGGACGGTGGCCGACACTCACGATCGTCATCTCTGGAAAGCGAGACACCAGCAGGCTCATCAGGGTGTCTTGGCTTTCAGGGTCGAGCGCCGAGGTTGCTTCGTCGAGTACGACGATATCGGGGCGGTGCAGAATAATTCGGGCGAAGGCCAATCGCTGCTTCTCACCGCCTGACAGCGTCTGATCCCACGGCGCGATCGTATCGAGGCGGTCGGCGAGGTGCCCGAGCCCGACGTTTCGGAACGCCTCAGCGACCTCTTCGGGATCTCGGCTTTCGGCGGCTTCTGGATAGGTCGCCGCGCGTTGCAGGCTCCCGCTCGGCACATATGGGCGCTGGGGCAGAAGGAATAACCGCGACCCTTTTCGGATCTTCATCGAGCCCCCACCCCAAGGCCACAAGCCCGCCAGTGCGCGCACCAAAGTGCTCTTTCCCGTGCCCGATTCACCGACGATGAGAACGCGTTCGCCTGGCATGATGTCGACTTCGGTTTCGTCGACGATGGCAGTTCCATCGTCCAGGGTGACAGCGAGATTTTCCAACCGCAGCGCCGCCACCTCACCATCGTTCGTAATCGAGATCCGCGCCAATTGATCGCCAGTCTCTGCTTTCTCCAGCGCATCGAGTGAAGCCATGAGCGACGCCACACGACGCGCCGATGCCGTCCAATCGGCAAGTCGGGGGTAGTTGTCTACGAGCCAGTTGAATGCGCCCTGTACGATGGTGAACGCCGAAGCCGCCTGCATGATCTGGCCGAGCGACATTGACCCATCGAGGAACTTCGGCGCGCACAGCAGGATCGGCAACACGGGCGCGATATAGCCCGAGGTTTGGGAAACGACCGTCGTTTTCATCCATTGAAACGTGATTTGTCGCCACGTTTCCAGAACGCCACCCAACGCTCTCGATAATCCGGCTCGCTCTTCGCGTTCGCCGCGGATGAGCGCAATGCTCTCTCCGTTTTCTCGCACCCGCGTGATGGCGTACCGATGCTCGGCTTCGGCTTGGTTCTTGGCTTCCGAGGCCGAGACAAATCGCCGACCAATCACCACCATCGCGCCGCTGGCAATGACGGCGTAGAGGACGGCGGCTATCACGAGAAAGCCAGGCACCTCGATCGGGATGCCCATAAACCGCAAGTCGAGCGTGCCGCCAATACTCCAAAGCACCACAATAAAAGTAGCGGCCGACAACGCAGCTTGCAAAACACCGCTCACGAAATCGACCGGGGACTCAGTGGCGATGCGTACATCGTCGGCAATGCGTGCTTCGGGATTGGCGTGATCACCCCTGATGAGGTTGAGCTGATAGTAACGGCCATTCGTAAGCCAACGATCGACGAGGCGGTTCGTGAGCCATGCTCGCCACTGTCTCTGCAATGTCGTGCGCAGATAGACCTGCACCACACTGAGCCCTACGCTCACTGCGAGCACGATCGCATAAATCCAGGCGAGGCGTCCGACAGCCGCTCCGTCGCCATTCTGCAGGCCGTCGAAAAGCGCCCTGTTCCAGATGTTCATCGCATAGGCGGCGGCGAGCAGGGCGAGTATGATGCCCACCAGTCCTATGGTCGTTGACCAAGCCAACCATTTTGCAGGTCCGAACCAGAACCCTGAGGCAGTTCTGAGAAATCGCTTCAGCGGTTGGGATGAGCTTGGGCGTTGGACCTGCACCGCACCAGAGTCTGCCCCCTTTGCACTGTCGGCCGATGCAGATCCCCTGGCCGCCCCTCGAACGGTGTCGTTGGCTGCGCTCATCATGACCCTGCCGTCGTAGCGGAGCGGATCGCTCTGGCCACTCAACGAGCAACGCTGCCTTGGGTTCCGTGGGAAGGCACATGCAGACATCTCACGACACGGCAAGGGACAGCCTGCCGTCATGACCCACACTCACCTAAAACGTGGAAACATCACGGAAAGTGCCGATAGGCCCTTTCCTGAATGGTCGACGCCTTCCGCTCGGCGCGACGCCTCACCGACGGGCGTTCCCAAGTGGGATTGGCGTACTCCCGATGGGTGGTTCTGTCCGCGGATGCGCGCTCTGACACGAGACCAAGGCGCTTAGGCAAACCACAGAGCTCATTTGCGCACTTGGCGATATGCGCCCGTTGGCGACGCACGGCGTCATCGGACACCACCGCCATCTTCCTGTCGAGGTCGCACGCCATTGGAACACGGCACGTTCAATCTGCCGCGTTACACTCACCCGTCGCTTCAGCCCCCATCGAGGAATACCATGACCGCCCGCGCGTTCCGAATCACCGACCTCATGATCGCGTTCGTCCTGTCTCTGCCCACCAGCGTTGTCGCCGTCCACGCCCAATCGCCGAAGCCGGACCAGACAAAGATCGAGGAGCAGTTGACGCCGGAAGAACTCCAGGAACGGGGACTGCGAAAAGACTGCAAAGTACGGATTTGTTCGGCTTTTCATGTCCGCAAAATCGATGGCGGCGACATCTCCTGCAATGTGCTCAAAACTTGGCGGAAAGAGCAGCTCTCCAAAATGATTGAAAAGGCCAAGGTCTCGTGGCCGTGGGGCAACGTCAAATGCGTGGCCGATATCAAGCTAAAACGTGCCGACTTGATCAAAGCCATGACCGAAGACAGGTACGAGACCGTACTCGATACGCACCGCGTGGTCTGCGAGGTGGCGCGCGACGGCGAGGCCAAATCCGAGATCAAGTTCGATTTCGCGCCCAAAGTCCTTTTCGAAAAGGGCAAGGCCGTGAAGGCGTCACTCAACTGGGGCAAGATCGAAGCGCCGACACTGGTCAAAGGCGCCATGTGGACGGCAACGGCCACCGACAACACCTTCAATGTCTTGCAAGGCACGTTCGTCGAGGACATCAACGACTTCATCGGCGCCAAGTGCCTCGAAGTCAAAGACGATTGGCACGGAAAATAACGGTGGTCGCGCCACGCGCAGTTCACCCCCCGTCGTCCTATTTCCCCGACCGGAATGCCGACATTTTGTCGACTGCGGATTGAAACGCTTCGCCTATATCTCTGATCGGGCAAGAATTTTCCGTTGCGATTGCCGAAAGGATCACATAGCGGGTGCGCTCGGCTTCGAATTGAGCAACGGCCGCCAGACCCGGTCCTCGGGGTTCGCTCAATCGCTGAAACGTGGCCACGGCTGTCGTCGGCAGCGCCTGGACTTGTTGCCGGGCCAGGGGTTCGAGGCCAGCCAAACTCGTGGTCAGCGCAGAAAGGTTTTGCCGCGCCCTCACACAATCGAATTCGGGTGTGTCTGACGTCGCCGCCGGGGCGGACGACAGGGCACCCGTCGAAAGTGACGGCGCATCCACGCCCGCACAACCGCTGAGGCAGTGAAGCCACACCAAGAAAAACCAGCGATTGGGGAACACCGACATTGCACGGTATCTCGAAAGGCGACCCGAAATTCAACCCTCACGGAACAACTACAATACGATTGTCACTTTTGCGCGCTGTGGTTGTGAAAGTGCTGCGGCGAATACGTGAACGGACGTTATGTGGCCTGCGGCGCCGATGTCGTTGCCCCTGCGCGTGCCAGCATTTGGTCAATGCGACGCAATTCACCAGCCACCCGACTCAACCGAGACGAAAGACGCGCCACGAAGTGATCGGCGATTTCCGGTTCGACCAGCATCAGGGCTTCGAGCGCATCACGGCCAATGCTAATCGCGCGCACCTGACTGCGGCAGACGACTGTGACTGCGTAATCGTGTTCGATAAGCATCGCCAGTTCGCCGATCAGAGAGCCCGGCTCGATCGCCATTGAGGGCTGTTCGTTCGTGGCCATGGTGATTGCGTCGCCGGCAAGCAACAGAAAGGCAGCATCACCCGGCACGCCGGCCCGAACGACGGTGTGGCCCGGCCGAAACAGCATACGCTCGCCGACCCGCGCGATGGCCGTGACTTGATCGCGGCCGAGGCCTCGAAACAGCTCGAGATCGAGGAGACGCAGCGCAACTTCTTGATACAGCATCATCGGTATTCCCGTGCAGCCGCGACCAGCGTACGCCTCGACACGTCGCGCACGAATTCACTGTTGTTTCGGGACGATGGGCTGATTCGGGATCGCAGAGCCAGACGGCTGTGGACAGCCGTTGGACAACCTCGGGAGGTGATGTGGACAAGCACTTCGGCGCGCGCGGGCAGAGATCGCGCAAACACCCACAAGTCGGGGTAAGGTGCCCCCAAACTCAGGGTAGCAGCGTGTAGCCGCCCATCTCCGTGACCAGCAGTTCGGCGTTCGAAGGATCTTTCTCGATCTTTTGGCGCAGCCGGTAAATGTGTGTCTCGAGCGTGTGCGTGGTCACCCCGGCGTTGTAGCCCCAAACCTCATGCAGCAGAACTTCGCGTGTTACGACTTTCTGGCCGGCGCGGTAGAGAAATTTTAGGATCGACGTTTCTTTTTCCGTCAATCTGACTTTGCCGCCTTTGGCGTCGATGAGAACTTTCGAGGCTGGCCTGAAGCTGTAGGGGCCAATGTTGAATACCGCATCCTCGCTCTGCTCGTGCTGGCGAAGCTGGGCGCGGATCCGCGCCAAGAGAACAGCGAACTTGAACGGTTTCGTGATGTAGTCGTTCGCGCCCGAATCCAGCCCCAGGATCACATCAGCGTCCGCCGTGTTGCCGGTCAGCATGAGGATGGGGCTCTTCAAGCCGCCCTTGCGCATCAGTTTACAGGCTTCGCGCCCGTCCATATCGGGCAAGCCAACGTCGAGTATGACGAGGTCGAGGCGCTCTTTTTTGGCAATTTCGACACCTTGCCCCGCCGTGCTGGCGGTCAGAATTTCGAACTCGTCGTGCAGGGCGAGCTGATCGCGAAGCGAATCGCGCAGCTCATCGTCGTCATCGACGAGAAGAATGGTGCGGGCAGTGCTCATGTCGAGGCTCCCGATCTGTCCGTTGCGCAAGTGTAACATTGCAGGCCGCGTTGCCATAGCCTGCTGTGCTGAGGATTGGCCCCGCCATCCGCATTCTATAGTGTCCCTCGGATGCCATTAACAACCCGTTCATCACGGCCACGAACTCAGGCGCCCACTTTGGTCGTTCGTTCGATTAACCCTCGATCGCAGCGCGGCGTCCTGATGTTCGGGGGCCGGTGGTTCCCCTGCGCGATAGGTCGGTCTGGCCGCCGGGCCCTGAAGTTGGAGGGTGACGGCGCCACGCCGATGGGCATTTACGCTGTTCGAAGGGTGTTCTGGCGGCCCGATCGCGGGCTGCCGCCCCGCACGAGGCTCCCACTTCGCGCATTGCGCCCTGATGACGGCTGGTGCGACGCGCCCGGCGATCGCAACTACAACAGACTAGTGCGCCATCCCTACGCTTCCAGCGCCGAGCGCTTATGGCGCGATGATGCCCTCTACGACCTCGTCGTGATCCTCGGCGTCAACGATTGCCCCCGCGTTCAGGGCCGTGGCAGCGCCATTTTCATGCATCTGGGCCGACCCGATAGAGCGCCCACGGCTGGGTGCATTGCCCTTGCACGACGCGACCTGACGCAGGTGCTCAGTCGGCTACGGCACCGTGCGCGCTTCGCCATCCCCGGCTAAAGCACCCACGCGGATAAGTTCGACACCGATTGACGCGAGGCTGGGCCGAACCTATTCACTCATGGCATGACAAAAAGCCTCGACGCCGCCGAAATCGCCGCAGCCAAGGAGGCCCGCGCCTGGCCCTTCGAAGAGGCGCGCCGCCTCATTGCCCGCTTGGACAGGCATCCCGGAGGACCGGACAAAACCGTCATTTTCGAGACGGGGTATGGCCCCTCGGGGCTTCCCCACATCGGCACTTTCGGCGAGGTCGCGCGCACGAGCATGGTGCGGCATGCCTTCGAAGCGCTCTCCGAGGGCCGTCGCAAAACGCGCCTGCTTTGCTTTTCGGACGACATGGACGGCTTTCGGAAGGTCCCCGGCAACGTGCCCAATCAGGACATGCTCGCCGGATTTATCGACACGCCCTTGACCAGCGTGCCGGACCCCTTCACCAACGAGTATCCGAGCTTCGCCCATCACAACAACGCGCGCCTGCGCCGCTTCCTCGACCAATTCGGCTTCAATTACGAGTTTCTGTCGGCCACCGATGTCTACAAGTCGGGCGCTATGGACGCGACGCTGTTGGTGATGCTCGACGCCTACGATGCCGTGATGGACATCATCCTGCCGACGCTGGGGCCGGAGCGTCGCGCCACCTATTCGCCGTTCTTGCCGATTTCTCCACGCACCGGCAAGGTCCTCTATGTGCCGATGATCGAGCGTGATCCAAAAAACGGCACCATCGTCTACATCGACCCCGACACTAGCAGAAAGGTCGAAACCAAAGTCACGGGCGGCGCCGTCAAATGTCAGTGGAAAGCTGATTGGGCAATGCGTTGGACCGCGCTCGGCGTCGATTACGAGATGGCGGGCAAAGATTTGATCGACTCCGTGACGCTCTCGTCCAAGATCTGCCGCGCGATCGGAGGCGTTCCCCCGGAGGGGTTCAATTACGAATTGTTCCTCGACGACAAGGGCCAGAAAATCTCAAAATCCAAAGGCAACGGCCTCACGATCGACGAGTGGCTGACCTATGCGTCGCCCGAAAGCCTGTCGCTCTACATGTTTCAAAAGCCCAAGACCGCCAAGCGACTGTACTTCGACGTCATTCCGAGGACGGTCGACGACTATCTGACCTTCATCGCCAAATATCCCGCCGAGGATGCGAAGGCGCATGTCGAAAACCCCTGTTGGCATATCCATTCCGGCCATCCGCCGGCTGCCGAGCTGCCGATCACGTTCGGCCTCTTGCTGAACTTGGTCTCGGCATCGAACGCACACGACAAGGCTGTCCTTTGGGGGTTCATCCGCCGCCATAAGCCGGACGCGTCCGCCGAGACATTGCCCTTGCTGGATCATTTGGTCGGTTATGCAATTGCTTACTACGACGCCTTCGTGAAGCCCGAAAAGAAGTTCCGCCGGGCCTCCGAAGCCGAGGCGTCAGCACTCATGGCCCTCGACGCCGCGCTTGCTACCGCACCGGCGGGTGCCAGCGCTGAGCAATTGCAGTCCCTCGTCTATGAAGCCGGAAAAACGCACGGCTTCGCCGATAATCTGCGCGGGTGGTTCCAAGCGATCTACGAAGTGCTGCTCGGCCAGTCGCAAGGCCCGCGCTTTGGCTCTTTCATTGAACTCTATGGTGTACCCGAGACCCGTGCCCTGATCGCCAAAGGGCTCGCCGGGGAGTTGGTGTGAGATGCCCGTCGATGACCCTCACAACAGCCATCGCGGAGGCACCAAGGGAGATTTGGGTCGCGCCGAGCGTCTAGCGGCGCAGTTGCGCGAAAACTTGAAGCGACGCAAAGCACGAGCGCGCGCCAACCCCGCAGGCGGCGCGTCAGAAGCCAACATTATCCCGAGCGAAAACGACGAGCCACAGCAATTAAGCAAGAAGGTCTGACTTCAGCGCCGATTGAGGCGGGCGGCGTCCGCCATCACTTCCACCGCCTGAGGTTGCTTACTGCGCACCGTCAAGCTCGTGAGCCCCATGTCTTCCCACGCTCTGTATCTCTTCTTGATGCGGGCGGGCGGGCCAACCAGGGATTTCAGGTCCACCCAATCATCGGGCACCGCGGCGGCGGCCTCGTCTTTGCGCTTGGCGAGATAGAGTTCTTGAATGCGGTCGGCCGCGTCCTTGAAGCCGCGCCTAATCATGATGTCCTTGTGGAAATTCTTGTCCTTGTGGCCCATGCCACCAACGTAGAGCGCCACCTCGGGTTTCATTTTGTCGAGCGACGCTTTCACGTCATCTGACACTTCGACGTGCACCGAGCCCTGGATTTCGAAATTCTTCAAACTTTTTCCGTTTCCGGCACGCCTGAACCCTTCTTCTAGCCACGGCAGGTACTCCGGCAGGGAACCCGGCACGAGGCCGAGCGGCAACCAACCGTCAGCAATCTCGGCGGTGAGGCGCACCGTGGCTTCATTGCCGGTTCCCAGATAGATCGGAATATTGGGATTCATGTGCAGGATCGAGCGCAGTGGTTTGCCAACCCCCAGAGCGCCGGCCCCCGTATAGGGGAGACTGATTTCGCTGCCCTCATGCGCAACCGGGGCCTCGCGCGCAAATATCTTGCGCATTATCCCGACGTAATCCTTGATCCGCCAATAGGGCCGGCCCCATGGCTGACCATACCAACCCTCGACGATCTGCGGTCCAGACACGCCGATGCCCGCGATGAACCGACCACCGCCAGCGAGCGCATCGACGGTCGCAGCCGACATCGCCGCATTGGCCGGCGTGCGTGCCGCCAGTTGCATGATGGCTGTGCCCAACTTGATGCGCTCGGTCTTGGCCGCCAGATACGCCAAAGGCGTGACCGCATCGGTCCCGTAGGCTTCGGCCGTCCAAACCGAGTCGTAGCCGAGTTTCTCCGCTCGTTGGACGAGTTCGACGGGAAGGGTGAGGTGGGCTCCAGAATAGCCCAGATGAAGACCCAGTTTCATTTCCTCTCCCCGGGTGAGCCTGCGTACGCGTTTATGGTTACCGTCTACACACATCACGCTGCCGCCCATACGGCAACGGTCGTCCACGCACCGCGCTCAAGCAGCGCCCGAGACGATCACAGCATGTTGTGGCTGCCGTCGCAGAAGGGCTTGTCGTCGGATGCTTTGCAGCCGCACAGATTGAACGTGCCGTTTTCTTTCGCCTCGAAGCGCTGCGGTTTCATGTCCGTGACCTTGTGGGCCCCGTCACAATAGGGCTGCTTCTGCGACCGTCCGCAGGTGCACCACGAATAGGATTTTCCAGCCTCCAAAGTGACTTGGTAGGGGCCCTTCTGCGCACATACCGGTTCGTCTGCCATTGTCCTCTCCCCTCGATTCTTCGTTCGTATGAACCTTCGAGACGCAGTGTAGCAAATTTAGCGTCCCGTTCGACCCCTATTACCGTACCGTCACTTCGACGCGCTGCACAGCATTGTTGCCGAATCCGCCCCGATCAAAGGGTGGCTCGAGCGGTTGCGTCTGTCCCGAACCATCGGTCGCCCGACACGACAGCTCGTAATCGCCGGCCGCAGCCTCCCATTCGAAGCGCCACCCGCGCCATGCATAGGGACCAATGGGAGGATCGAGGACCGCTGCTTGCCAATTTCCGTCGATGGCCACCTCGACGCGATCGATCGCCCTACCGCTGCCCGACCAGGCCCGCCCTCGGATCGTGATTGGACCGGCCTCGAGCAGACGCCGCCGCGTGTACCAGTCGGGGATGCCCGGTGGCGCCATCAGTGATTTCACCCGCATCGTCGTAATGGGTACGCCGGGATCATCGAGGTGTGTCTTGTATCTGTAGGTCTGCGCCTGCTGATAGCCGTCATAGGGGTGATTCAGCACCTCGATGCAGTTCAGCCATTTGACGCTCGCCATTCCGTACCAGCCCGGAACGATCAAGCGCAGCGGGAAGCCGTGCTGGGGTAACAGCGGTTGGCCATTCATGGCGTAGACAACAATCACATCCTGGCCCATGGCGACGTCGACCGGCAGACTGCGCCCGTACGCATGCTCGTGACCCTTGTCGAAACCACGATCGGTGCCGGCGAACGAAATGTCGATGGCATCGCCCATCACGCCCGCAGTTTCGAGAATGCCCCGCAACGGCGTGCCGGTCCAAACGCTGGTGCCCACGGCTTCGGCCATCCAGGGCATGCTGGGCCAGCGCGGGGTTACGTGTCCGCGCCCATTGCCGGCACACTCGAGGGTCACTCGCAGCGATTGCGACGGCAAGTCCTGGAGTTGCGCCACTGACAAAGACAGGGGCCGCGCAACACGGCCCGACACCGTCAGTCGCCAATCGGCAGCGTTCTCGACATAGGGGACGTCGAAATGATTGAGCAGATAGTGCAGCCCCGTCGGCGTCGTATCGTGTCGCAACGCCTCGAGCAGAAGTCCGTGATTGCGATTTGCGAGAACGACCTCCTCGCGCAGGAAGTCGCCGCTCAAATGGTTGCGCGGCGCTGGATGGGTGAACGGATTGTGCGACGCCATCGCTTGCGCTCGTCCAAGCGTCAACTCAACCAGCGCTTGCGCCGCTTGTAATTCTTGGTGTCGCGATAGGATTTGCGTGCGCCACCCTCGTTCAGGCCTAGATAGAACTCGCGAATATCGGAATTGTCGCGCAGATTTTGCGCCGTGCCTTCGAGCACGATGCGGCCGTTCTCCATGACATAGCCATGCTCGGCGACGCCCAGCGCCATCGATGCATTCTGTTCGACCAGGAGGACAGAGAGTTCCTCTTTCGTGACGAGACTTTTGACGATTCCGAAAATTTCTTCGACCAGCATGGGCGCCAAGCCCAACGACGGCTCGTCGAGCAGGACGACTTTGGGGTTCGACATGAGCGCGCGTCCGATGGCGAGCATCTGCTGTTCGCCACCCGACAGATAACCCGATTGCTGCCCACGCCGCTCTTTCAGACGCGGGAAGTATGTGTAGACGAGGTCGATGTTGCGTTGGAGACGCGCGGTATCGCGCTCGATGTGAGCCCCTGCGACCAGATTTTCTTCGGTCGTCAGGCTTTCAAATACCCGCCGCCCTTCGAACACCTGGGCGATGCCCAAACCCGTCACGTCGAACGGGCGCTTGCCGTGAATGGGTTTACCCTCGAGCGTGATCGAGCCTTTGGTGATGTTGCCCCGTTCGGTGAAGAGAATGCCCGACACGGCTTTCAAGGTCGTCGATTTGCCGGCGCCGTTGGCGCCCAGCAATGTCGTGATCGAACCCTTGCGCACCTCGAGGGAGACGCCTTTGAGCACGAGAATGACGTTGTCGTAGACGACCTCGATATTATTGATCGACAGCATGGTGTGGCTCCCCCTCGCCCCATGCACTTTGCGTGCATAGGAGAGGGTCGGGATGAGGGCAGCATGACGTTTTGGGCAACGGCCCGCCGACAGAACCCTCTCCCCGCTCGCGCGGGAAGAGGGCAATTCGCGGCCGTTCAACTTACTTCTTGGCGTCTTCCGCGAGGTGCTTCTTGATCACGTCGCGATAGGCCGTCTGCCATTCGGTGGTCTTGACGTACTTGCCGCCCTTGACCGTCCAAACTTGTACCCAACCACCACCTTCGTGGTCTTCGGCCGTGATGGTGAGCGGAGGTACGAGTCCGCCGAGCGTGAAGTCTTTGATCTTCTCGAAGCCGTCGCGCACATCGCTGGAGGTGGGCGCTGCCCCACCTTTGGCCTTGATGGCGTGGCCGATGGCTTCGAGTTGAACGGCGGCCTGGAAGACGCCGCGATTATAGAGAACGGTGCTGTCCATCTCCTTGGGCGGCTGCTTGCCTTGCGCCTTGTACATGGCCTCGATCTCTTTCAAGACCGGGTAATCCTTGCCGACGCCGGCGTATTGGAGCGTGTGGTAGCCTTCTGCGAAGGTCATGCCGCCAGCCGCCGCGATATCGGCCTCTGACACGGCCCATACGAGGCCGACGACCTTGCTCAGCGGGAAGCCCTTGCCCTTGAGCTCTTTGAGCGCCACGGCCGGTGCGCGACCGAAAAGGTGAGCAATCACGAAGTCGGGCTTGAAGCGCCCCGTGATATCAAGCACCTGCGCGCCCATCTCGATGCCGGGTGATGGCACTGCGAATGTGCGCATCTCGAAACCTTCGATCTTGGCGATATCCTCGAGAATGCCGATCGGTTCCTTGCCCGCCGGATTGTCGAAGAACATGTAGGCGATCTTCTTGCCTTTCAGATTGCCACCGAGCTGCTTTTTCACGAAGTCGACGGCAACGGCCGCCTGCGACCAGTAGGTGGCGGCGACCGGGAAGATCCACGGATAGCGCTTGCCGTCAGCCGCTGCGGCAGAACCGAACCCCGGGGACGTTGCCGCCATCTTGTCTTCTTCGAGTTTCTTGATCAGCGCCGCAATCTGCGGTGTGCCGTAGACGCTGTGGAAGATCGCGCCTTCCTTCTTGAAGCGCTCATGCGCTTCCATGGCGGGCGGCACCTTGTATTCATGGTCGATCTCAATGACCTTGAATTTGAAGCCACCGATACCGCCCTTGCT
>JANOKV010000651.1:0-6163 GCA_031419415.1 Hyphomicrobiales bacterium
AACCACAGAGCAATTCTGAACGTTGAAGCCGACCGAGCCGCCGAAACCGATCGAGCTCTCGCTATGGGAAATTTCTTGGAAGCCGGCACCCAACAAAGGACTAGCGTCGCGATCCGTCAGACGCGACTCCAGCGATGCGTAGGAGCCATGGATGCCACCGTAGAAACCATTAAAGCGGTTGTCGCAGCCGCCGCCGCTGTACGAGCCAGCAGAGGCGCCCTTGCCGCGCGCCATGCCGTCAGCTTGAACCGGCGCCGTGCCGATGGTCAGCACAAGGGCTGCGCCCACTGCGATTGTCGAAAGAGTTTTCAGCATAAGTTCCGTTCCTGTTGTTAGTTGCGACGCCAAAATTTGCGATCGCTTTCCGAACTCGGTATCGAGGCCGCGAAGACGCGGAACAGGCCTCTGCTCGTCGATGTCCCTCTAAAAAAGACGATTCGGATGGTGGAGTCGAGCAATCAGAAGGACATGGCGGCGGCGAAGGCCACTCGACTGTGGAGCCGTGGCCCCCGAGCCACACTTCCGCAAGGCATCGGACCATAAGGCCCGGCCCTGGGGACGGTCGACCGAAGCCTCAAACGCCGCTGAGATCGGGTTTCAACTCGGACAAGTCCTGTGGCCGCCGCACGCGCCCGTCGAGATGGGCGCCCTGCTCGACGCTGAGATGGCGGTGATGCACGTCCCCTTCGACATGCGCGCCCGCTTGCAGCGCAACGGTCATCGCCTTGATCGTTCCTTGAACCTGCCCGCGCACAGTGACGCTCTCACCCGAGACGATGCCCGTGACATGGCCGTGCTCGCCGATGATGACTTCGGTTCCGATCACATCGCCCTCGATCTTGCCGTCCACTTGGAGCGTGCCCTTGGTGATGATGCGCAGACCCTGACCCATGATCGTCAGATCGTTGCCGATGATCGAGCGCGTCGAGAAACTGCCGACCACATTCGGCGCCGCCCCGAAGCTGGAGGACGGTGTGGGGCCAGGAATGACTTGGCCGTAGCCAGCACCATTGCCATTGGAGCCGATCGGCGGCGGCAGGTGGCGATCGGGTGCGCTGGTGTTGCCCACCCGTTGATCGAGCGGCTTGATATCGGCCAGCATGGCGCGGTCAGAGTTGCTGTTACGCGTGAACATCGATATTCCCCCCGGGGCGTTAGTCGGACTGTCCGACGTCCAATGCCCGCATGCGATCAGGTCGACATGGTAAAACTATGTCATCGGAGCAAACGCCGGAGCCGGTCCGCTGAAAAAGTGGTTTGGGCGGGGGCGCAACGGCGATCTCCTTGACGAGCTTGCTCGCCACGAGCTGCCCGAAATCCTCGTGCCCCTTGGCCGCCAGCGCAAACGCGCCTGGCCCGCCGATGACGTTGTCCTCGTAATACTTGAGTAAACCGCCGGGCGGATGCGTGTGCTGCGGGTTGAAGGCCAGGGGCACTTCCGAGAGGATCGCCAAACCGTTGATCGTGATCCCCTGCTCGACGGCGGCATCGCGCGCTTCGGTGACATTGCGGCCGGAATTGTTCGTGCCGTCTCCCGAAACATCGATGACCCGACGGGCGCCATTGAAGGGGCTCTTGGCAAGCTGCTGGACCGAATAGTCAATCGCGGTCCCAATGGCTGTGCGTTCCATGAAGAGGCGCGGCGCCGTGCGAATGCGCTGCGAAAACGCTTCGGCTTCGGCCGGCGTCCCAATTGGCGCCCAGTCGACGATGACGGCTTGCGCGGATACGCCCGACCACTCGACGAAGCAGACCGCGATCCGCCCCAGCGGGCCCGACTTGATGGCGGACATGATGCGCGGGCTGGTCAGGGCTGCCGCGTACCCCTCGCGCTGGAGCATGAACTTCGCCTGATCGACGCTGCGCGAGATATCAGCCGCCAGCACGAGCAGGAGATCGACGTTCTCCTCTGCCCGCGCGCCTTCGGTCCGTGCGACCACCAGCGATGCGATCAGCGCGATCGCGAGCCCAAATTTTCGCAGTACTTCGAGCATTGGACAGGTTCCCATCAGCCGCGACGAGCTTGGTCCCATCCCCCATAGTCAAGAGAGCACAAATGCCGCCGCGACGCGAGAGGCCGCGCACAGAAAGCAGCAACCCTCGGTCGGCGCAGTCGTCACCTCGGGTAGCGCCAGAAATCGCCCTTTTCGCTGCTGATTTTCTTGAGTATCGGCAGGCGACGTTCGGGGGGACGCATGCCCGAGGTCAAGACGATGCGGATATCCTCGAGGAGCGCCGTTTTCTCGGCGTAGGTCGAGTGGTTGAGCGCCAGATAATCCGTCGAGAGCGCCGAAATATCAATGGTGTCGATCCCCGCCAGCACTGCAGGCCCCAGATCAGAGGGAACGTCGCCGGCCCGCGGCACGCCGCCGGCAAAGCGCCGCGACATGACGAGGGCCACATCGTTCGAGGAGGCATACATCGTGATGCCCTTCCCGACGCCACGGATTTGGCTCGACAGGAATTCGAATATGTCGCGGTCGACATCGGGGGCGGCCAGGATGATCTGGTCGATCTTGGGCGCGTCGGGGTTGGAGCGTTTGATATCGCGCAGCACCTGAAGGAGGGGCTGGTTGCCCATGCTGTGCGCGATGATGCTGACGCTGGCCGCACCCGTCTCGCTCAACACCATTTGCAGGAACGCGCCCAAATACTGCTCGGCCTGCTGCGCACTCTCGCGATCATAAGGGTAGCTGAACGTACCGTTGGCCGAGGGCCAGCTGTAGAGGAAAGACGCACCGTCGAATTTCAGATCGTAGGCAATCTGAGCTGTGCGATAGAGGGCATCGTCGAAGGCGTTGTTGTAGCCGTGTACGAATACCAACGCTTGACCCTTGAAGGTCGACGACGCGGCGAGGCGAGCCCTGATCAAGGCAAGAGCTTCCTCTTTGCTGAGCGCTCTCAACTCCTGAATGGTGAAGTGGCGTTTGGGGTCCTCGGCCTCCTGGTAGAGCGTGACGTCGAGGTAAGGGATTTTGATCGCCCAGGGCCGTTCGATCGCTGGCACCTGATGGATTTTCGGCACGGTGACGAGGGCGCGGCCCAGCTCCATCCGGCGGGCACGTTCCGTACTGTAGGCAATGCGCTTGGGTTGATCCTGGCGAGCCCGATCGGTGCCGTAAAACACCGGCACGACATCCCAATCAGGAGAGACTGCCGGAGAGGGAGCGGGGGCTGGCGACGCGGCGGCGGGTGGCGCTGGCGGGGCGGCACCGGCGAGCGGTGGGGGGGGCGCGAGCGAACGTGTCCGCGGCGGGGCAGGTTGCGCACGTTCGGCGCCGGGGCTGGGCTGTTCCGTCGTTGGCGCGCCCGCAGATGGCGCCGACGCGACCGGCGGCGGGCTCGACGGGGCGACGCGTGCGCGCGGAGCGACATCTCGAGGCGCACCGCCAGCGGGTGGGGCAGCGCCACCCGATGATCCGCCGAACGGTACCGGCGACGGTGCAGCCAAGAGCGGCCCTGGCGAAAGACCTTCGGCGTTCTTGGCGGGCGGTGGAGGAGACGGCGGGGGCGCAACCGACGCGCGTGGCGGAAGCGGCGGCGCCTCGGCGCTCGGTTGCGCTGGCGCACCGGGTGGACGCGCCGCCGCATCGTCCGAGGGACGGGCATCGAGGGAACGACGTTGCGGTATCTGGGCTGCCTGACGCTGGCGCTCAGCGTTCAGAGCCTCCATGCGGGCTGCGACATCGGCTTGCTGCCGGTCGGCCTCGGCCTTCTGCTTTGTCTCTTGGGCTTTACGGAGCGTCTTGGGCTCAGGCGCGCGCTTGGCGTCCGCTACTGGAGGACTGGTGGGGGCGCCAACGCCCGCTCCAGGACGTTTCCAGCCGCAATCTGCTAGGCGGGAGGGGCGTGTTTCACGGACGGACTTGAACAGTCGGCACGTGCTCCCGCCCCCCCCGGTCGTGCTATTGCCCCCACGGAAGACTTCCATGGCGATGCAATCGCCGTTGGCGAGGCAGCGCATTTCGCACGCTTGGTAGGTGAGGCCCCCCTGGCGAGAAATCACCTCGCCGACGAGCCGCGTATTGCTCATTTTCTCGATGTGATGGGTGGCGGCGCCGCCCGCAGGTGCCTGAGCCAGAACCCGGTCACTGCTGGTCCCTGCTGAGACGAGCGCCGCTACGGCTGCCAATAAAATCCGAAATCGCATGTCGTCCCCGCAATCGACTCGACAAAACTTCGATCGAGTTGGCCTATTATGGCGCAGAATTGCGGCACCGTCAGGATGCCGATGAGATGTCCACATATCACACCGTCGCCGTGTTCCGCGAGAGATCGGCGCGGGTCGAATTCCTTATTTACCCCAACGCAGTGCGACCGGCGCCGCTTCGCGCGCCAGTTCCAACAATCCACTTCGTGTCGCCGGGTCGAGCGGCTCGAGCGGGTGGCGCACGGCATCGCTGCGGATGACGCCACCTTCCATCATGACCGTTTTGGTAGCGCGCAGACCACACTGGCGGTTTTCGAAATTGATCAGCGGCAAGATGCGCGCATAGGCGGCTGCCGCTTCGGCGCGCCTGCCGGCCCCATGGTGCGTGACGACGGGCTTGATCATGTCGGGGATCAGCGCGCTGGGCATGGTGCCGGTCGCGCCGGCGTCCAGGTCGGCCATCAAGGTGATCGATTCTTCCCCATCGAACGGGCCTTCGATCGCCACCCCGCCAGCCGCGATCAGCGCCCGCAGTTTAGCCGCTGTTCCCGCCACCTCGATCTTGAAGTAGGAGACGAGTGGTACTTCACGGGCTAGGCGCGTGAGGAACGCGACCGACAGCGCCACACCCGACAATGGCGCATCCTGCACCATGATCGGCAGGCCGGCTGCCTCGGCGATGCGCTGGAAATGCTCGAGCATGCCCTTCTCGTCGGCGCGCAGCGAAGCGCCATGATAGGGCGGCATCAACATCAGCATGGCCGCGCCCGCATCAGCGGCGGCTTTGGCGCGAGCGACCGCGATACGGGTCGAATAGTGACTGCAGGTGACGACGACCGCCACGCGGCCGGCTACGTGGCCGAGCGAGAGCTTCAGCAGGACATCGCGCTCGTCGTCGGTCAGCAGGAATTGCTCGGAGTAGTTGGCCAGAATGCAGATGCCGTCGACGCCCTGATCGATCATGCAGTCGAGCACGCGGCGCATCCCGTCGAGATCGAGGTCTCCATTGGCCGTAAACGGTGTCGGCGCGATGGGGACGACGCCGGTGAGTGCGGGAGTGGCGGAGGGCGGCATGGGGGAATCCTGGGTGGTGTGTGTGGTGCGAGTTGGGGGGAGCATAGACCTGGGTGGGCTGGGGAGGAATGGGGAGGTGAAGGGAGGTAGATTAGCGGGGGGAGATGGTGGTCGGCGGGGAGGGATGCGATGTAGGAGGTGGTGGGTCGATGTGGAGGGACAAGGGCCACGAGCGAAACGGTGGGTGCACACATCCCCTCTCCCCGACGCCTTGCACTCGACGGAGAGAGGGTCAGGGTGAGGGTGTGGGGCGGCCACTTACTCAGCGCGCCGGAGCCCGCCTTACGGTCGGCATCGGATGAGCAACGGACCCGTCGAACAGGAGACTAATCGATGCGACGTGGTCGAGAATGACCCGTTGCAGAACTCGCTTCGCTCAAGCGACACGAGGTTGTGAACTCCACGTCACAGTGCTGTTGAGCCAATCAAATCGAAGGTGCTGACCTGTTGCGTGTCGCGCGCACGCTGGTAGGCGACCCATGCAACGGCGACATCCTGAACCCCGCTGCCCGTGGAGTCGAAAATAACGAGTTCATCTTCCGACTGACGGCCAGACTTCGCATTCGCCGCTAGCTCAGCCAGATCTGCGTGGACATCAGCGCGCGCAACCGTCTCCGTTTTCAGAGCATGGTAAAGATCGCCGCCCGCTGCGCAGGCATCGAGATCGTCAACAAGCATACGACTACGGCGCATCAATGCGGGGGCGATTTCTTGCTTGCTCGGATTGTCCGCGCCCATGGCGGCAATAAAGCATCCCTTGAGTTCATAGTCGTTGGTGAGCACCGGCGAGCAAGACGTCGTGCAGGTGACGCAAATATCCGCGCCTTCAATCGCATCTCGAATGCTCGGTTCGGAAGTGCAACGAAATCCCCGACCTGATTGATGATCTCGCGCGAACACCTCGGCACGGGCGGCGTTCACATCGAACACGCGGACGTC
>JANOKV010000652.1:0-11370 GCA_031419415.1 Hyphomicrobiales bacterium
CCAGAGGCCGCTCTCGACGAAACTGGCGCCTTGCTCACGCGCCCAAGCATGCGACGGCGGCAGTCGCGTCGGTTTCAAGTCGCGTCCGCGCGTGTGCCCGGCAAGGGCCCCGATCGCGACCGGCTCGACGGGAGGACGCCAAGTCGTCGTCCCCGTATCGGCGATACTTTGGCCGGCCACAGCGGCAAGAATAGCCAAACCGTTGACGTTGGCGGTCTTGCCCTGATCCGTCGCCATGCCCAATGTCGTGTAGCGCTTCAGGTGCTCGACGGAGGCATAGCCCTCACGATGCGCCAGCGCGATATCGTCGACGGTGACATCGTTCTGCACGTCGACGAACGCCTTGCCCGAACCACTCACCTGCCAGAGGGGTGTGATGGTCACGGCTTCTTCGTCGGCCGAAGGAGCGGGGGCGGCCGTCCCACGCTTGCCGGTGGCTTCGGCAGCAGTGTGACCGGCCGTGAAGCCCGCATTCAGCGCCGCCCGGAGCGACAGATCACCGTGCGCTGCGCCCACGACATCCATGCCGGGCGGCGTCTTTCCTGGCACGAACGCCGCGATATCCTCGCGCCATACCGGGCGGCCACCATGATGGCAGGCGAGGCCGACGTTGGGGTTCCATCCGCCCGCAACGGCAAGGCCGTCAGCCTTCACCACCTGCGACCCTCCGCTGTGGCGCACGACGGAGAAAGACGCCAACCCATCGACGCCCCCCTCGGTCGAAACGACATGCCCGCAGTACACGGGAATGTCCAAGGTTAGCGCCAGACGCATGTGCTGCGGAGCGACGCGTTCCCGGCTATCGACCACCGCCGCAACCCTCACCCCGTCGCGCACCATTGCTTCGACCGTGCGCCAGCCGTCGTCCGAACACGTAAAGACACCGATTTTTCGACCCGGCGACACGGCATACCGCGCGAGATACGTCCGCACGGCTGACGCCAGCATCACGCCGGGCCGGTCGTTTCCAGGGAACACGATGGGCCGCTCGATGGCGCCTGCAGCGAGCACGGTCCGGCGCGCCACAATGCGCCAGACCCTCTGACGTGGCTGATGCACGGGCGGAACCGCAACGTGATCGTTGACGCGCTCCAGCGCACCGTAGGTCCCACCGTCATAGGCGCCGAAGACGCACGTGCGCGCCATCACTGTGACCTCGGGGAGCGCGCGCAATTCTTCGAGCGTGGCGGCGACCCACGCATCGCTGGCCTGTCCATCGATCAGGCCTGCGTCGCTGAGCAGTCGGCCACCGAACATAGTGTCCGTCTCGGCCAGGATGACGCGCGCGCCACTTCGGCCGGCCGCTAGCGCAGCCGCCAACCCGGCAGGCCCCGAACCGACGATGAGCACGTCACAATGGGCCGTGGCGGTTTCGTACAGATCCGGATCGGGATCGCCTGCCGCGCGCCCCAAACCTGCGGCCCGTCGGATCAGCGGTTCATAGAGCAATTCCCAGAACCGTGACGGCCACTTGAACGTCTTGTAGTAGAAACCCGCCACCAGCAGCGGCGACAAAAGCTGGGTTGCCGCCATCATGTCGTGCCGCAACGTCGGCCATCGGTTTTGGCTGTGCGCCTCGAGCCCATCGTAAAGTTCGGCAGTCGTGGCGCGGGTGTTGGGCTCGCGTCGGCCGCCCGAGCGCAGTTCGACGAGGGCGTTGGGCTCCTCGGGCCCCGCCGTCAGGATGCCGCGCGGGCGGTGATATTTGAACGAACGGCCGACCAGGCGCACACCATTGGCCAACAGCGCCGAGGCCAGCGTATCGCCGACCAGGCCAGTCATCAGTCGGCCATCGAACGAGAAGGCGAGGCACCGGTCGCGATCGACGCGGCCACCTTGCGACAGTCGAAACGGCTCTGTAGCAGGCCTCATGCCAACCCTCCCGGATCGGCGCCGGCTACGGCCTCGACCCCGTGGACGGCGTGATCGGTCGTGCTGCGTGTCACCACCAGCCAGGATCGGCATCCCGATGTATGCTGCCAATGCTCGCGGTGGATACCCGCAGGATTAGCTCGCAGATACACATGCGCGAACGCCGCTTCCGAACCATCCGACAGGGAGGGACGGACGAGGGTGGCGTCGCCGAGATACGTGTACTCCCGGGAGTCGCGGTCGCCGCAGAACGGGCACGTAATCCTCATGTCGTCTCCGATCAATGCAGGTTGGGCTGCGCGCCCGCCCCTTTTTCGTCGATCAGCCGTCCCGTGCGAAACCGGTCGAGGCGAAGAGCGGATGCCGCCGGGTGGGCTGCGTCCGTCGCGATCAAGTGTGCAAACGTCAGCCCCGATCCCGGCGTCGCTTTGAACCCGCCGTAGCACCAGCCGCAGTTGAGATAGAGCCCTTCGATACCCGTGCGATCGATGATCGGGGACCCATCCATCGACATATCCATGACACCACCCCAGTGGCGCAACACCCGCAGCCGCGAGACGAGCGGCATCATCGCCACCGCCTCCTGCATGACCTCTTCGATGACCGGCAGGTTGCCCCGTTGGGCATATGAGTTGTAGCCGTCGATATTGCCACCAAAGACGAGGCCGCCCTTGTCGGACTGGCTAATGTAGAAGTGCCCAGCGCCGAACGTGACGACCGAGGGCACGAGCGGCTTGATGCCCTCGGAGACGAACGCCTGCAACACATGTGACTCGATCGGCAGCGTCAGCCCGGCGTGCGCTGCCACCCGTCCCGTGCTGCCCGCAACCGCCATGCCGACTTTGCCCGCCCCGATGAAGCCGCGCGAGGTGTCCACCCCAACGACCCGCCCGCCCTCGCGGCGAAACCCGGTCACTTCGCAGTTCTGGATGATGTCGACGCCACGACTATCGGCGGCGCGGGCATATCCCCAAACGACCGCATCATGACGCGCGGTGCCCCCCCGACGTTGCAACAATCCGCCCTTGATCGGGAACCGCGCGTTGTCAAAGTCGAGGAACGGAACGAGGCGGCGCACGCCCTCTCGGTCCAGCAATTCGGCATCGATGTCATTCAATCGCATCGCGTTGCCGCGCCGCGCGTAGGCGTCGCGCTGGCTGTCGGAGTGGAACAGGTTCAGCACGCCGCGCTGGCTGACCATCGTGTTGTAGTTGAGATCCCGCTCCATCGTCTCCCAAAGCTGCAATGACAGCTCATAGAGGGGGATGTTGCCGGCCAGCAGATAGTTCGAGCGGATGATCGTGGTGTTTCGCCCCGCATTGCCCCCGCCGATGTAGCCCTTCTCGAGCACCGCGACGTTACGGATGCCGTACCGGTCGGCCAGGAAATAGGCCGTCGCCAAGCCATGCCCGCCACCGCCGACGATGACGACATCGTAGCGCGGCTTGGGTTCGGGCTCGCGCCACGCGCGCTGCCACGCGCGATGCCCGCTGAATGCGTTGGTAAGCAAAGAGGCCCAGGAGTAGCTCATCCCCTGATTGGGGCTCGACGCCAGCCCCGAGACAAGCGGACGAATGCGCGCATGGTTAACCCACGACCGGTGACGCCCTGCCGGCTTAGCGCAATTTGTAGCGCTGGATCTTTCCCGTCGCCGTCTTCGGCAATGCATCGGTGAACTCGATCCAGCGGGGATATTTCCAGGGCCCTGCTTTCATTTTGACGTGCTCTTGCAATACAGCGACGAGGCCATCGGCCATTCGCCCCGGCTTGAGCACGACGATCGCACGCGGTTTCAAGAGCCCGTCGGCATCCTCGCGGGGTACGACCGCCGCCTCCAGCACGGCGTCATGAGCAATCAGCGCGCTCTCGACCTCGAACGGCGACACCCAAATGCCCGACACCTTGAACATGTCGTCGGTGCGCCCCTGATACGTGTAGGCGCCATCTGCCCCCCGCGTGTACTTGTCGCCGGTCCGCGTCCAGCCTCCTTCGAACGTAGAGCGGCTTTTTGCGCGCTGGTTCCAGTAGCCCTCGGCAGCCGTCGAGCCCTCGACCAACATTTCGCCGACCTCGCCGTCGGCAACGTCTTCGCCGGCCTCATCGACGAGGCGAATGGCATAGCCCGGTACCGGCCGCCCAGACGTCCCGTACGTGACATCGCCCGGCCGATTGGAGACATAGATATGCAGCATCTCGGTGGAGCCGACGCCGTCCAAGATATCGACCGCGAACCGCCGTTTCCACGCAAGCCCGACTTCGGCCGGCAGCGCTTCGCCTGCCGACACGCAGGCGCGAAGCCGCGGCGATGATAGGTCGGCGCCCGCGCCCGGATGGGCCAGCATGGCCGCATAGAGCGTCGGCACCCCGAAAAAAATCGTCGGCCGATGCGTCTGCAGGGTGCGGAAAACGGCTTCCGGCGTCGGCCGCTCGGCCAACAGCACCGTCGTTGCGCCCACGGCCAGAGGAAAGCTCATGCCATTCCCCAAACCATAGGCGAAGAACAGTTTCGCCGCCGAAAAACACACGTCGTCCGGGCCAAGCCCGAGAACGCCCCGCCCATAGAGGCGCGCGGTTTCCATGGCGCTGGTGTGCACATGCCGCGCGCCCTTCGGCATCCCCGTCGAACCCGACGAATAGAGCCAGAACGCGGTTTCGTCGCCCGTAGTCTCCACCGCTTCAAAAGTGTCGGCCTGCAAAGCCAGTTCGCGCGCGAGATCGCGCAGCGAGGGCGGCGCTGGACCATCCGCCACGAAAACATGGGCCAGAAACGGCAATGTCGCCAGGATCGGTTGCACGACGGGGAACAAAGCAGCGGACACGACAAGCACCTTGGCCCGACTATCGGCGAGGATGTAGGCATATTGCTCCGTCGTCAGCAGCGTGTTCAGGGCGACTGGCACAACGCCGGCCTTGATGGCGCCCCAGAACACGACTGGAAAATTCCGCGTGTCGTGGAGCAACAGCGCAATCCGGGTTTCGCGATCGACACGGTAGGCGTCTAGCAGGTTGGCCATGCGGTTGCAGTCGGCCGCCAACTCACCATACGTCTGCACGCCGTTGGCATCGATGAAGGCGGCTTTGCTCGCACGCCCTTCGGTCATATGGCGGTCGATCATGTCAACCGCAGCATTGTAGATGCGGGGATAAGTTGGTTCTGTCACGTTGGCCGCCCCGGCTCTGTCCTTTGGATCGAAATCAACTCTACCTATAGCTGTCTGCGGCGCGATGATCGAGCGCCTTACTGAGCCAGAATTCCGGTGCTAGCGTCCGCCCGAATCTCTGGGGCTGTCCGATCATCGGCCACCCTCGACCGCAAGCCGTTTGCCGGCCCCTGCGACCGCTATCACGAGGATTGCAATGAATAAAATAAACGCCCAGATCGCTCGCGAGCTGTCGGTCGGCGAGGCCCAGGTGGCGGCTGCCGTCGACATGCTCGGCGAAGGCTCGACGGTGCCGTTCATCGCCCGCTATCGCAAGGAAAAGACCGGCGGCCTGGACGACACACAGTTGCGCAAGCTGGAAGAGCGTCTGGGATATTTGCGCGAGCTGGAAGACCGGCGCGGAACGGTGCTGAAAAACATTGAAGAGCAGGGCAAGCTGACGCCCGACCTCGCCCGAGCGATCGCTGGAGCCGAAACCAAAGTCGCGCTGGAAGACATCTACGCCCCCTTCAAGCAGAAACGTCGCACCAAGGCCCAGATCGCGCGCGAAGCCGGCCTCGAGCCCTTGATCGACATCCTGCTCGCCAACCCGTCCCTCACGCCTGAAGCCGAAGGCGCCAAATACATCGACTCCGAAAAAGGGATTGCCGATGCCAAGGCAGCGCTCGACGGCGCGCGCGCCATTCTCATCGAGCGCATCGGCGAGAATGCCGAGCTCGTCGGTAATCTGCGCGAATGGTTGTGGGGCGACGGCTTGATCACCTCGAAGGTCATTAAGGGCAAGGACGCCGAAGGCGCAAAATTCTCTGATTATTTCGACTTCTCCCAGAAGCTGCGCGAACTTCCCTCCCATCGGGCCTTGGCCCTGCTGCGCGGCCGCAACGAAGGCATCCTCGACCTGCACCTGGACGTGCCCGTGATCGAAATCGGCGCGCATCCAGCGGAAGGGAAAGTGCGCGTCGCCTTTGGCATCGCCGACAAGGGCCGCCCCGCCGACAAGTGGCTGGGGGAAGGCGTGCGGCTCGCCTGGAAGGCGCGCCTGCACATTGGCCTCACGGTCGATCTTTTCACACGCGGAAAGGAGCACGCCGACAGCGAGGCCATTTCCGTCTTTTCCAAGAACTTGAAAGACCTGCTCCTCGCCGCGCCCGCTGGCCCGAAAATCACGATGGGCCTCGATCCGGGCATTCGCTCGGGCTGCAAGATCGCGGTCGTCGATGCCACGGGCAAACTCGTCGATACGGCGACTATCTACCCCCACGAGCCGCGCAACGACTGGAACGGGTCACTCGCCACGCTCGCGGCCCTCAGCCAGAAGCACAAGGTGCAAGTGGCCGCCATCGGCAACGGCACGGCCGGCCGAGAGACCGATAAGCTCGTCGGCGAACTCATCAAAAAGATGCCGCAGCTCGGCCTGACCAAGATCATGGTTTCGGAAGCCGGCGCGTCAGTCTATTCGGCGTCGGAGCTGGCAGCGCTGGAATTCCCCGACGTGGACGTGTCAATCCGGGGTGCGGTTTCAATCGCGCGACGCTTACAGGACCCGCTGGCCGAACTGGTCAAGATCGATCCCAAAGCGATCGGCGTCGGCCAATACCAGCACGATGTCGATCAGTCCGCCCTCGCCCGCTCGCTCGATGCCGTGGTCGAGGATTGCGTGAACTCCGTCGGCGTCGACGTCAACACCGCGTCGAGCCCGCTGTTGGCGCGCGTCTCGGGCCTCAACAAGACGCTCGCCGACAATATCGTCGCCTTCCGCGACGCCAACGGCGCCTTCAAGAGCCGCGCCGCCCTGAAGAAGGTGCCCCGCCTGGGCCCCAAGACATTCGAACAGGCAGCCGGCTTCCTCCGCGTCATGGGCGGCAAGAACCCGCTCGACGCCTCGGCCGTCCATCCTGAAGCCTATGACCTCGTCGAAAAGATCGCGGAAGGTGCAAACCGCCCCGTCCATTCGATCATTGGTGACCGGGCGTTCCTGCGCAGCGTCAAGCCGGCCCAATTCGCCGATACCCGCTTCGGCATTCCCACGGTAACGGACGTTCTGGCTGAATTGGAAAAGCCCGGCCGCGATCCGCGTCCCGAGTTCAAGACCGCGACGTTCCAAGACGGCGTCGAAAAGCTCTCCGATCTGCGTCCCGGCATGAGGCTCGAAGGCGTCGTCACGAACGTCACCAATTTCGGCGCGTTCGTCGATATCGGGGTGCACCAGGATGGGCTCGTGCACATCTCGCAACTGGCCGACAAATTCGTCAAAGACCCCCGCGAAGTCGTCAAGGCTGGCGACATCGTGCAGGTTCGCGTCGTCGAGGTGGATGCGGCCCGCAAACGCATCGCACTCACCATGCGCTCGGGCGCCGTCGACACGACCGCGACGGCACAGGGCGCCGGCAACACGCCCCGCAGCGCTCCCCCGCCGCCCGCCCGCATGTCGGCCGCCCCACCCTCTCCGCCGCCACAACGCGGCACTGGCCCGAGCAATTCCGCCACCGGCGAAAGCGCCTTCGCCGCCGCCCTCCGAAAAGCGCAGGAGGGCAAGCGGTAGGCCTTGTCGTCACTCGGCAATTGCGGCACTCCCCGCCGCGCGCTATCACACGGGTCGAACCCCGACCCCCACGAGGATGCCGTCATGGCCGATGCTGCTCCCACGACCCTCTACGACAAGATTTTCGACGCCCATATCGTCGATCGCCAGGCGGACGGCACCTGCATCCTCTACATCGACCGCCATCTCGTCCACGAAGTGACCAGTCCACAGGCCTTCGAAGGCCTTCGCCTCGCCGGCCGCCGCGTGCGCGCGCCCGAAAAGACGCTGGCCGTGGTCGACCACAACATTCCCACGACCGATCGCCGTCAGGGCATCAAGGAAGAAGAAGCCCGCATCCAGGTCGAGACGCTGGCCAAGAACGTCATGGATTTCGGTGTCGAGTATTACGACGAGCTCGATCGCCGCCAGGGCATCGTTCACGTCATTGGACCCGAGCAGGGCTTCACGCTGCCGGGCACGACGATCGTCTGCGGCGACAGCCACACCTCGACGCATGGCGCCTTCGGAGCGCTGGCGCACGGGATTGGTACGTCCGAAGTCGAGCACGTGCTCGCCACGCAAACGCTGTTGCAGCAAAAAGCCAAGAATATGCGCGTGACGGTGACCGGCACGCCCAAGCCGGGCGTCGGGCCGAAGGACATCATCCTCGCCATCATCGGTCGGATCGGCACCGCCGGCGGCACCGGCCACGTGATCGAGTACGACGGCGATGCCATTCGCGCGATGTCCATGGAAGGCCGCATGACGGTCTGCAACATGTCGATCGAAGCCGGCGCGCGCGCTGGCCTCGTCGCACCTGACGCCAAGACATTCGAGTACCTGAAAGGCCGTCCCAAATCCCCATCCGGTGCAGCCTGGGACTCGGCCATGGCCTACTGGCAGACGCTCGTCACCGATCCCGGCGCACACTTCGACAAAGTCGTGACGCTGGATGCGGGCGACCTGCCGCCCATCGTCACCTGGGGCACCAATCCCGAGATGGTCGTGACTATCGACGGGGCGACGCCCGACCCCGACACGATCGACAGTCCCGACCACAAAGCGTCGGTGGTGCGCGCGCTGGACTACATGGGGCTCAAAGCCAATCAGAAGATCACCGACATCGAACTCGATGTCGTGTGGATCGGTTCGTGCACCAATGGGCGCATCGAGGATTTGCGGCAAGCCGCCAAGATCGTCGTAGGCAAGAAGATTTCGAGCCGGCTCGCCTACGCCCACGTCGTGCCGGGTTCTGGTCTGGTCAAAGCGCAAGCCGAAGCGGAAGGCCTGGACAAGATCTTCAAAGCCGCTGGCTTCGAATGGCGCGAGCCCGGTTGCTCCATGTGCCTCGGCATGAACCCCGACCAATTGAAACCCGGCCAACGCTGCGCCGCCACCTCCAACCGCAACTTCGAAGGCCGCCAAGGCTACAAAGGCCGCACGCATCTGGTCTCACCCGCCATGGCGGCGGCGGCGGCGATCGCTGGGCGGTTCGTGGATGTAAGGCAGGTGGGTGAGGGTGGGCTGACCTCATGAGGGTCAGCGAGTCGCGAATACATGGTTTGCCGCTATGAACTTCGAGCCGTGAGACAATCATCGGCGAGTAGTCCATGGGTGAAAACTAAAGTTCCCAGCCTCACCGATCAATAGGGACAAGCTCTGCGCAGATCGCAAGCAGGTGCTCGCAGCGCATCAGCTGCACCACGAGCACCCCTCACCGCATTCACGTCAAACGACGATTGCCACGCATCATGCCGACCAGCCAGAGCAGCACGATAGCGCCGACTGTGGCCACGACGATCGAGCCGAGGCTCAGGCCTTCCGTGTAAGAAAAGCCCAGAACGGTGCTGAACAAAAAGCCACCCAGAAAGGCGCCGACGATACCCACCAGCAAGTTGGTCAACAGACCATGATTGCTGCCCGTTACTTTTTCTGCCAACCAGCCTGCAAGCAAGCCGACGACGATCCAAGAAAGTATGCCCACGGTATTTTCTCCTAAGCTCTAGATCCGGGGAGACAACACCGCTGCGCCCGCTCGGGTTCCCCCGTTCGGTTCCCTATTGCGCTGCTGGAGATCACCGCTCTACCCTTTGGCCGTCTATCGCCACCTCACAGTGCCCGTTCACGGAGCCCCGACAATGAGTTTTTATCCGCCGCCCCAAACCATTCGGGCCGAGGTCTTCACCCGCATGCCGGACAAATTCCGCAAGCCGGTGCGCACCCTATGGGCGGACTTCAACAAGGCGGGCCAACCCTGCGATTGTTTCCTCGAAGGGCCGAGCTTCGATCGGGCGGGCAACCTCATCGTCACGGACATCCCCCACGGTCGCATTTTCAAGGTGTCGCCGGCCGGCGACTGGTCGCTCGTCGCCGAGTACGACGGCTGGCCCAACGGCCTCAAATTCCACAAGGACGGCCGCGCCTTCATTACCGATTACAAGCGCGGCATCATGATCCTCGACATGGCCTCGGGGAAGGTCACACCGCTGATTGAAACCGTGCGGTCGGAAAGCTTTAAAGGCGTCAACGACTTGCACTTCGCCGCGAATGGCGACCTGTGGTTCACCGATCAGGGCCAAACGGGCCTGCATGACCCCACGGGGCGGGTCTACCGCTACACGGCCGCCGGTCAGCTCACCTGCATGGTCGACACCATCCCGAGCCCGAACGGCATCGTTCTCGACCTACACGAACGGGTTTGCTTCGTGGCGGTCACCCGCAACAACGCCGTCTGGCGATTGCCGATCATGCCGGATGGGGCCGTGTCGAAAGTCGGCATCGCCGTGCAACTCTCCGGCGGCCTCTCCGGTCCCGATGGCCTGGCGCTCGACGAGGACGGCGGCCTCATCGTCGCCCATGCGGGTCTGGGATGTTGGCGGCTCGACCGCCTGCTTCGGCCCACGCATTTCATTGATCCAGTCGTCGGACTGTCGCTGACCAACGCGGCCTTCAAGGGCAAGCGCCTCTACATGACGGAATCGGAGTCGGGACATATCCTAATGGCGGACCTCCCCGTCGCTGGAAAAACCATGTATGGGCTGAGCTGAATTCGGCTCTGCGGTGTCTGGCCTCGGAGCGACATCACAAACAAAGGGACTGTGACATGGCAAAAATCGGCTTCATCGGCCTGGGCAACATGGGCCTGCCCATGGCGGGCAACCTCGTCAAGAACGGACACGACGTCAAAGGCTTCGACATCTTCGACGACAACCTCTCGAAGGCCGCCCAGGTTGGCGTCAAGAAGGTGGCGAATGGCGCGGATGCGGCCAAAGACGTCGAATTTCTGATCTCCATGGTGCCGACAGGCAAGGAAACCATCGAGGTTTATCAGAACTCCGGCATCCTGCAGTCAGCCAAGAAAGGCACGCTCTTCATCGACGCCTCCACGATCGATGTGGCCTCGGCCAAGAAAGCCCACGAACTCGCCCAGGCGGCGGGCATGCTGTCGCTCGATGCGCCCGTTTCAGGCGGCACGACGGGGGCGCAGAACGCCACGCTCACCTTCATGTGCGGCGGCACGAAGGAAGCCTTCGCCCTGGCCGAGAAGGTGCTCGGCGGCATGGGCCGCAAGCTCGTCCATTGTGGTGACGCCGGCATGGGTCAGGCGACCAAAATCTGCAACAATATGATGATGGCGGTCTGCATGTTCGGCGTCTGTGAAGGCTTTGCGCTGGGCGAAAAACTGGGCGTATCCCACCAGACCCTGTTCGATGTGGTTTCCACCTCGACCGGCAACAGCTTTGCGCTCTCAGGCTACTGCCCCGTGCCCGGCCCCGTCCCGACGACGCCCGCCAACCGAGACTACGCACCGGG
>JANOKV010000653.1:0-8460 GCA_031419415.1 Hyphomicrobiales bacterium
ATCGGACCGCAATGTGCTAGCCTCGGAGCTTGGAGGCCCGCCACCTGCGGCGGGCGCACAATCGGTGGCACGGGGACGACGGCGCATGGCAGCGACCAATATCAAGAGCATCATCTATTTCCATGAGCGCATCGATGCGACAGCCGATCGGGTGCGCAGTCTGCGCTCCGACATCGATATGTTCCGCCGCGACCTCGACGGTCCCGTGACCGAAAATTGGGCCGACATGGCGCGCGTGCATGGCTATCACGCGTCCGCCCGCACCGAGATGCGCGAGCCGTGGTTTCCCGATGCCCGCCTGATCGCCAAAGCGCCCAACCTGCTGGCGGTTTGCTCACTGGGGGCGGGCTACGACGTCATCGATGTCGACGAATGCACAAAGAACGGCATTCTCGTGTGCAATCAGTCCGGCGCGAATAAAGAGGCCGTAGCCGAGCATGCGATGGGGCTCATGCTGGCGCTGTCGAAGAAGATCGCGCAGACCGATCGCATCATGCGCAAGCAAAACGACATCGAGCGGTTCCATTTCACCGGCACCGAATTGCTCGGCAAGACCATCGGCATCATCGGCCTGGGCAACATCGGGTCGCGCGTCGCCGAAATTTGCCGGCTCGCGTTCAAGATGCGGGTACTCGCGTACGATCCCTATCTCTCGAAGGAAAAAATTGCAGCGAAGGGCGCGACCAAGGTCGAGCTGCAAGAGATGCTGCCACAGGTCGACTATCTGACGATGCATTGTCCGCGCACGAAAGAGTCGTTCGGCCTCATCGGCTACGACGAACTGTCCCTGATGAAGCCGTCGGCCTATTTCATCAACACCTCGCGCGGCGGCACCTACAAAGAGGACGATCTCGCGCGCGCACTGCGCGACAAGAAGATCGCTGGCGCCGGCGTCGATGTGTTCTTGGAAGAACCGCCGCCGATGGATCACCCTTTGATGGCTTTCGACAATGTCATCGTGACGCCGCACAACGCTGGCGCCACATACGAATCCCACGACAACATCGCCGTCTACGCCTCCGACCAGTGGATCGACATCTTCGAGGGCAAGATGCCGCCGCGCCTGATCAACCGGGATGCGTGGCCCAAATATAGCGAGCGCTTCGCCCGCATCCTCGGCTTCAAACCCGACGCCATGACGGACGACTGAGCGGCGCATCACGACGCATTCGCAATTGCAAAGGAGGCTCGCCCATGACGGCATCTCGAGAGGCAAAGATCGGCACGGCCAAGGTCGTGGCCCCCGACGAAGGCGCGAGCTTCTGGCAACCCGTTCCCGCCAACGGCTTCGTGCGCAACATTTTCACTCAGGCGATGGTCAGCGGGGAGGCAAATTTTTCGCTCGGCACGCAGACGGTGGCGCCGGACTGCTTCATTCGCGAACACACGCACGCCGACAACGAAGAGATCATCTTCGTCGTCGAGGGGCGGGGCATCGCGCGCATCGAAGGCGTCGAGCAGCCGATCGAAAAGGGCTCGGCCGTTTACGTGGGGCGCAATGTGCGCCACCATTTTCTCAACCCCAATGCCGAGCCGATGACGTTTTTATGGCTCATGCTCCCCGGCGGGCTCGATCGTTTCTTTGCCGAGATCGGACGGCCCCGCACCCCGGGTGAGGACGCGCCTGCGCCCTTCCCGCGGCCCGACAACATCGCCGAGATCGAGCAGCGCACCGTCTTCGGCTGGACCGACAAGAGCTACGACCAGACGAAGACCTGAGACTGCCGTGCATCGGCGCAAGTGCGAAGCGTCGTGCGCCGCCTTGGACCTCGACCTTACCGACGGAACCTGTCGTCCGGCACCCTACGCCAAAAGGCTCTTGCGCCCTGCGAATTCGAACCTACCTACCGGCCGGCGTCGGCCAAAATCATGGCGGCACCCTTCTCGGCAATCATCATCGTCGGCGCGTTGGTGTTGCCGGACGAAATCGTCGGCATCACGGACGCATCGATGACGCGCAGGCCTTGCAGACCGCACACGCGCAGCCGTGCATCGACCACGGCCTTGTCGTCGTTCCCCATTTTGCAGGTCGAGACCGGATGGAAGATGGTGGTCGCCACATCGCCTGCCGCCTTGGCCAGCGCCGCATCACCGTCGATCTCGGGCCCCGGGCGGAATTCTTCCGGCCGATAGCGCTGCAACGCCGGCATCGAGACGATGCGGCGCGTCACGCGGATCGAATCGGCCGCCACCTGGCGATCGTCTTCCGTCGACAGGTAGTTGGGCTGGATTTCGGGATGAGCGTGCGGATCGGGCGACGTGATCCGCACCCAGCCGCGACTGGTCGGACGAATGTTGGCCACGCTCGCCGTGAAGGCTGGAAACGGATCGAGCGGCTCGCCGAACTTCGGCAGCGTCAAGGGCTGCACGTGATACTGAATATTCGGAGTGTCGCGGGAGGGATCGGACCGCGTGAAGGCGCCGAGTTGGGATGGCGCCATCGTCATCGGACCGCTGCGACGCAGCAGATATTCGAGCCCGAAGCCGGCACGACGCACCCAGCTCTGATACTGCTCGTTCATCGTTTTGACGCCGGCGACCTTGTAGGCGCAGCGGATTTGCAAGTGGTCCTGCAAGTTTTCGCCGACGCCCGCCAGCTCGTGCAGCACGGTGATGTCGTGTTTGCGCAAAAGGTGTCCCGGACCGATGCCCGACAGTTGCAGGATTTGCGGCGATCCGATCGCGCCGGCAGCCAGAATCACTTCCTGGCGCGCATGGGCATAGTAAGACACGCCATCTCGTCGGTAGGCGATGCCCTTGACGCGCGGATTGTCGACGAGCAGCCACTGCGCGTGAGCATTCGTCGCGATCGTCAAGTTGCGCCGGTGCCGGATCGGAGTGAGGAAAGCCTTGGACGTGTTCCAGCGCACGCCCGAGCGCTGGTTGACATGGAAGTACCCGCAGCCCTCGTTGTCGCCGCGATTGAAATCGTCGGTTTTGGGGATACCCGCTTGTTCGGCCGCGTCGCGGAAGGCATCCAGGATATCCCAGGAAATACGCGGCTTTTCGATACGCCACTCGGCGCCGCGCTCGTGCAGGCCTTCGAAGGTCGAAGGCTCCGTCGCCCATTGATCCTGGTGGCGCTTGAAGTAGGGCAGAACATCGTCCCAACCCCAGCCCTCATTCCCCATTTGCCGCCACAGATCATAGTCGCGCGCTTGGCCGCGCATGTAGATCATGCCGTTGATGGACGAGCAGCCGCCCAGAACCCGGCCACGCGGATAGTTGAGCGCGCGGCCATTGAGCCCCGGCTCTTCCGCCGTGCGATAGCACCAGTCGGCGCGCGGGTTGCCCATCAGGTAGAGATACCCGACGGGAATGTGGATCCAGTGGTAGGTGTCCTTACCGCCGGCCTCGAGCAGCAACACACGCTTGGACGGATCTGCCGACAACCGATTGGCCAACAGACATCCCGCCGAGCCTGCACCGACGATGATGTAATCGTATGTCTCGCCGGTTTCGCTCATCCACCCCACCCCTCGGTCGCGCCCTCGTCTTATCTAGACGAGTGGAGCACAAGGTGGAAGCCGGTAGGCCGGTCAGGAGGGCTTGGCGTCGAGGGTCGCGGGCTCCTGCTCGGCATCTGGCGCCTCATCGAGCGCCGTGGCGATCGTTGCGAGCGGCACGAAGGGGGCCAAAAAGTGTGCCTCTAGATCGACGGTTGCCCGCTTGCCGATTTCGGCGGCATGCCCGTCGAGCCAACGGTCGGCCTCCGCGCGGCCAGCATCATACAACGACAGCAGCAACGTGCGATCGGGGCGCATTTTAGTTTCTGCGGGCAGAGCGGCCGTGTGGTGACCTGCTTCGATCAGATGGAACCGGTGGCGTGCGATACGATCCGCACGGCCCAGACGACGCAGGCGCCACCCGCCCACGGGCTCCTTCTGAAGCGCCACGATCTCGCTCACATCGCGCAGCAGAGGCTGACTGAACGTGATCCTGTTCACATCGGCAGCGATGCTGCGCGCCGTACGCGGCACGCCCAGCTTCTCGACCGGGTTGAGTTGAACCAGCAGCGTGTCCCCGACGGGGCTCTGGGCCGCCAGTGTCACGAGGTCGGGATTGGCGGAAAAGCCGCCGTCCCAATAGGCGCGGCCCTCGATGTCGACGGCGTGGTGCAGAGTGGGCAGGCACGCCGAGGCCAGAACGCACTCGATCGTCAGCTCGGCGCGACGAAACAAGCGCGCGCGGCCCGTCGCCACGTCGGTCGCCGCGATCAGCAGGTCCACATCGGGGAAAGCGCGCAGCCGCGCAAAATCCACATGCGCCTCGACCAGCTTGCGCAAGGGGTCGAAGCCCAATGGATTGAATTGATAGGGCGAGAACAGCGATATGACATGGCCGATGGATTGTGATCGGCTCAGGCTGTCGAAGAACGGGTGGTAGCGCAGCAAGTCGGGCAAACCCGCCGCAATCACGCCCTCCCATAGGCCGCGCAGCGCCGCACGCGCGCCTTCGCGCCCACCGTGCGCCAGACCCGACGCCAGTGCGACGGCATTGATCGCCCCTGCGCTCGTCCCGCTCAGCCAGCCATAATCGATATGGGGGTCTTCGAGCAGGCGGTCGAGCACGCCCCACGTGAACGCCCCATGTGCGCCGCCACCTTGCAGCGCGAGGTTGAGGCGTTTTCGTTTTCTGCGTCCGAACACCCTTGTCCCTCATTTCTCGCCACCGTCGCCACGCGGGCCACGTTTCAAGGACGCGTCGCAGTCGGCAGGACGACCGGAAGGCCCTCGATCCGGCCCATGACGAATTGCACACCGAACACGGGCTCCAGATGAGCGCGCGTCAAGACTTGCGATGCGGGTCCAGCGGCGGCAACCCGACCCGCCCCAAGAACCACGACCTCGTGGCAGAATCGCGCCGCCATGGACAGGTCGTGCAGCGCGACGGCGATTGTGTGGCCGTCGCTGGCCAAACGCCGCAACACGCCGAAAAGATCGAGCGCATGCGCCGGATCGAGGCCTGCGGCAGGTTCGTCGGCGAGGATAATGGGGGCCTTCTGAGCGAGCGCCCTTCCGATCAGCGCGCGACCGAGTTCCCCGCCCGACAGTTGATCGGCGGGCCGATCCGCCAAACCGACCAGGTCCATGGTGGCCAGCGCCGCGTCGATGGCGGTGAGATCGGCGAGGCTCTCGCCTGCCGGCGTCCACCGGTGCGGCAAACGTCCCAGCGCCACAATGTCGCGCACGGGCAGCGGCCAATGAACCCGCCGCTCTTGCGGCAGATAGGCGATGGCGCGGGCTAGGTTCAAACGGTCGATGGCCGCGATCGGCGTTCCGTCCAAAACCACCCGACCGTCCGCCACGGGCAACAAGCCAGCCAGTGCCTGAAGGAGCGTCGATTTGCCAGCGCCATTCGGGCCGACAATGCCGGTCAGCGTGCCTGACCTCAGCTGGCAGCTCACGGCGTCGAGCACCACACGCGTGCGCTGGCGAAGGACCCGGATATGTTCTGTCGCCAGCCTCATGGCGCCATATCCCGTCGCGTTCGGACCACGAGCCAGATGAACAGCGGCGTGCCCATCAGCGCGGTCAGCACGCCCAACCGCAGTTCGCCGGCGGGCGTCATGAGGCGCAATGCGATGTCGGCGGCGAGCACCAGCACCGCGCCACCGAGCAGACTCGCGCGCACGAGGCGGCCCGGCGCATGTCCGACCAACGGACGCAGGATATGCGGCACGACGAGACCGACGAAGCCGATCGTTCCGGCGACGGCCGTTGCCGCGCCGACCGCCAAGGCAGCACCCGCCACCAAGTCTCGGCGCACCCGCGCGAGATCGACGCCGAGGTTTTCCGCCGCCTCTTCGCCCAGTGTCAGCGCATCGAGCGCAGCGCCCAGGCGAAGCAACAGCGCCATGCCTGCCAGCAGAAACGGCGCCGACAGCCAGACGTGGGTGAGACTTCGGTCAGCCAGAGAGCCGAGCAACCAGAACACCATTTCCACGGCCGCGAAGGGATTGTGCGACAGACTGAGCACGGCGGAAATCAGCGCGGTGGACACGCTGCCGAGGGCAACGCCGGCAAGGACGAGCGTCAGCGACCGCCCCCCCGAACCCGCAAGCAGCAAGACCAAGGTGGTCGCAGCGAACGCGCCGAGCAAACCTCCGAGGGGAAGCGCCAGCGCAAACGCCGATGCGGCGCCAGTATGAATGGCGAGTACCGCGCCCAGTCCTGCGCCACCAGAAATTCCAATGACGCCCGGTTCGGCGAGCGGGTTGCGCAAATAGCCCTGGAGCGCGGCCCCGCTGGCTCCGAGTGCGGCCCCGATCAGCAGGGCGAGCAGGGTGCGCGGCAAGCGGATCTCGACAAGGATCAACCCCGCCGCAGCGGGCGGGATGCCGAAGCCTGCGGGGCCCGTCAGCATCGAGAGCACCGCCAGTCCGACGACGGCCACAGCGAGGCCGGGCTCCAGCGCAAGGCGGGCGCCAGATCGCGGGACTGAGCGGGTTGGGACCCCCGTCATCGGGCGGACAACGCTGCACGCGCGATGGGCCGCGCCGCCGCCAGCCGTTCGATTGCGGTCGCAGTGTATTGCGTGCCGCACAACCAGTAGCGCCACGGCACGATCACCGTACGGCGCTGGCGGCCGAGCGCCGATAGCGCTGGATGTCGAAGGTTGTCCGCCACGGCCGTTCGATATTCATCGATCGGTCCGGTGAGGATGATGACATCGGGCGGCTGGGTGACCAACAGCTCGAGCGACAGCGTGCCGCCTGCGCCGAGCTCGAGGCGGCGCGCGTGGTTTTCGAAGCCTGCTGCCGCGAGAACAGCGTCGGCCAGGCTTTCCGAACTCGAGGCAAGCCCATTGACCTGATAGACCAGCGCCGATGGCCGGTGTTGGCTCACGGGTTGGGGCACGGCCGCGATGCGCCGATCGAAGGTCTCGATGAGGCGTTCACCCGCGGCCTCTTCCTCCACGGCGGCAGCGATCCGGCGGATCGACGACCGAATGCCGTCCAAATGCGTGGCCAACGGCACCTTGACCACCCGCCGTCCGATGCGTTCGAGCAGCGCGACGGTCGCCGGCGTCGAATAGTCCCCGGCGATCACGAGGTCGGGATCGAAACCCAAGACGACTTCGGCCTCACCTCGCGTCGCGGGCAACCCGACGGCGCGACCGGCCACAGCGGAGACCGCAGGGTCGGCCGCCAGATGACTGACAGCGGCAATGCGGTCGCGCGCCACCAAATCGAGCAAGACTTGATCGGTGCACACATTGAGCGACACGATGCGAGAGGCGGGCGCCGCACGCACAATCGTCGCGGTCCAGACGAGGCCAAACGCCATTGCCCCGGCAAGCGCACTGCTGCGAACGACGCGCGCCCTTGCAGCGCCCTCACCCATACGTCCGCTCGTCGGCGATGACCTTGCCATCGTTGGGCAGCGTGCCCGGAGCGACGATCTCGATGTCCGCGCGCAGTTTGGTCACCGATTGCACGGTCTCGGCGAGTGTTTTGGCCAGACCACCACCGGCGCTCGCCGCTTCCACTTTGAGCGTCATCGTATCCTGCTCGCCGGCGCGACCCACGACAAGCCGCAACCGTCCCAGGCCCGGGTGTCGTCTGGCGACTTCCGCGATGTTTTCGGGGTGCACGAACATGCCCTTGACCTTGGTCGTCTGATCCGCGCGGCCCATCCACCCCTTGATGCGCCGATTGGTGCGCCCGCAGGGGCTCTGGCCCTCGAGGATGGCGGACATGTCGCCCGTCGCTAGGCGGATCATCGGATAGTCACGATTGAAGGACGTGACGACCACTTCGCCCACCTCACCGTCCGCAACCGGATCGCCGGTGCCGGGCCGCACGATCTCGACGATCACACCTTCGTCGACCACCATGCCGACGACACTGCCATCGGGGCCCGGGCTCTCATAGGCAATGACGCCGAGATCAGCGGTTGCGTAACACTGGAACGTCGCGATGCCCCGGTCGGCATATTCAGCCCGCAGCGACGGGAACAGCGCCCCGCCCGAGACCAGCGCCCGCTTGATCGAGGACACGTCGCGATTGAGGTCGCGCGCCTTGTCGAGCAGGATTTTCAGATAATCCGGCACGCCCGCGTAGGCGGTGGGTTTCAGGTGCTGGATGGCCTCGAGCTGTTGCTCCGTATTGCCGGGCCCAGCGGCGATGACGGCGCAGCCCAACGCCCGCGCGCCGTTGTCGACGATCCAGCCACCCGGCGTCAGGTGATAGGCAAAGGTGTTGTGCAGAATGTCGCCCGGCCTCAGGCCCGCAGCATGGAGGGTCCGCGCCATCCGCCACCAATCCGCGCCGACGCCTTCAGGCTCGAAAATGGGGCCCGGCGACATGAATGAGCGCGCCAATTGGGCCGCGCCCGACGTCGTAAAGCCACCGTAGGGCGGGAGCTCGGCCTGCAACTCCTTCAGCGAGGCTTTGCGCAACAATGGTAAACGCGCCAGCGCCGCGCGCGAGACGACGGCCGCGGGATCTACACCCTT
>JANOKV010000654.1:0-2572 GCA_031419415.1 Hyphomicrobiales bacterium
CGCCGACGTCATCAAGATCGAGCGCAAGGGATCGGGCGACGACGCCCGGAAAATGCCGCCCTTCGTCAATGGCGAGAGTGCGCCCTTCATGATTTGGAACCGCAACAAGCGGTCGGTCGAGTTGGACCTCAAGACGGCGGATCACCAAGCCATTCTGCTCGATCTCGTCGACGGCGCCGACATCCTCATCGAGAACTTTCGTCCCGGCACGCTCGACAAGTTGGGCCTGGGCTACGAGACGATGAAGAAGCGCAACCCGCGCCTCGTCTACGCGGCGATTTCCGGGTTCGGCCAGACGGGCCCCTACTCGAACCGTGGTGGCTTCGATCTGATGTCGCAGGGCATGTCGGGTCTCATGAGCACGTGCGGACCTGCCGACGGGCCGCCACACCGCCTGCCGATCGCGATATCAGACGTGGCGGCGGGCATGTTCTTGGCCTTCGGAATCCTCGCAGCGATCGAGGCCCGCCATAAATCTGGTCGCGGCCAGTACGTCGAGACCTCGCTGCTCGAGGCTGCGACTTCGTTCGGCGTCTACGAGGCCGCCCACTATTCGGCGCTGGGCACCCGGCCTGATCGCATCGGCCAGGCGCATCGCGGCAGCGCACCCTACCAGTGCGTTGCGGCTTCTGACGGCTACATGACGATTGGCGCGGCCCAGCAACATTTCTGGGAGCGCTTCGCCGAGATCATCGGCAAGCCCGAGCTGTGTTCAGACCCACGCTTTCTCACCAACGCCGATCGCGTCACCAACAACACGCCGCTCATTGCGTTGATCGAAGCAGAAATGAAGAAGAAGCCGAAAGCCTTTTGGCTCGAGGCGATGGAAAAGGCCGGCATTCCCTGCGGGCCAGTGCTCAATTACGACGAGGTGTTGACCGATCCGCACATCGTCGCGCGCGACATGTACGTGACGACTGAACATGCGCGCGCGGGAGCGTTTAAGACGCTGGGCGTGCCGGTGAAGATGTCGGAGACGCCGGGCAGCGTTCGCCGCGCCGCGCCCGTGCTCGGGCAGCATACGGAAGAGGTGTTGGGCGCGAGGGGGAAGGGGAAAAGAGCGTGACGGTTACGCGCCGATCAGTGAGAATCAGTGGCGCCGGGAGTGTTTAATTATTTTAGGTGGGGTCATCGGGGTTTTTGAGTGGGGATGACAATCGTGCTCCATGGAGCATGCAGCTCTTTCGCCTGTGTTGTAGATTTAACCTGGGGAGCCGGCGCCTGACCAAATACGTTGTACTGAAAGTGCAGGAATGAGGCAGATACCGCTGCTACCACAAAAAGAATGGCACCGGCCACTCCCTTCTTCGCAGCTTCTTTGAGCCCATCGCGGAAAGCTTCACGAGCGAACGTTTCGACAGTCGCCCCGTATGCCTTGAACCGACATAAACGTGGTCCTGGTGCAGATTTCTCTGCCTCAGATGCAATTTCGGATTGGTGGTGTTGCAACAAATCCCGACGCGGCTGTTTTATTCCAGCGCCGGGGGCAGGTTGTTTGGGCCAGGCGTCTGCTGAAGGGAATTGAGGCACTACAGGTTTGGAATTCTTGGACTGATCGGGCAAATCAATAGTCCCCATCTAGAGATGGGGAACTGGTATACGATTCGCCTAGGTTGCGTGAGTGCGAAAAACAATCAATCAGTCCGTATGAAATACGTTATCTGCAGTACATCTAGCGATTCGCTGACGATCACAAGGAAATTGCGCTTTTAGCAATACTTCGACCATCAACAAAACCTCACCCGAACCACCAACTCACCCCGTACCCTGGCGCCAAGAATGCGCCGGCCCACGCGAGAGATGAGAACACACTCGCGGGGAAAAACAGCCTGAATGGCATCCCCGCCAAGCCGGCGACCGCTGGAATGAACGGGCGCATGAAGCCGGTGAACTTGCCGCCGAGGACGGCCAGCGCCCCCCACTGCCGCAGGATGGCCTGTCCGCGATCGAGCCAATTGGCGTGGCGTCGAAACAGCGGCAATTGCTGCACGCCTCCGCCGTAGTGGCGCGCCAGCATGTAGACGAAGCAATCACTGATCACGGCGCCCATCGCGGCTCCGAGCCAGACCTGCCAGAACGACCCTCCCGCCGCGCCATGGACCGCACCAATGCCGAGAAAAAGGGCCGACGACGGCACCAGCAGCGAGAGGCCGGGAATGCCTTCGGCAAACCCCATCGCGAAAACGAGCGGGGCGGCGAACGCCATGTTGTCCTGCACGACGGCGATCAGGGCAGCCTTGAGGCTCTCGTAGGTCATCCAGTGGGGGCTCGTTGCCTGATGCGTCTCGCCTACCTACGCCGCAATAACGATGCATTGAATTTGCAGGTCCCGTGAATGACGCGACTGCGCGCTCACCGTTCGAACCATTGCCAAATCGCCGCCATGATTTTGCCGATCCCGTCGCCAAACAGCATCAGCACGGCCGCCCATAAGAATGCTGACGACCAGTTGGCGATCTGGAATTTGACGCGCGGCATTTCGACGGCGCCGGCCACGATTGGGATCGAGGCGCGCAGCGGACCCGAAAAGCGCCCGGCAACGATCGCCCATGCCCCCCACTTTTCGAAGAAC
>JANOKV010000655.1:0-3284 GCA_031419415.1 Hyphomicrobiales bacterium
GGCGAACCGGGGCGGAGCGCAGCCGATGCACCGCCCCGCTTCAACCCGGCGGCCCGAATACCAGCTTGGGTTCCTTCACCACGCTGCGTAGGTCGCCGCGGCGCGCCGTGAGCCCACGTCGATCGAAATGCTCGAGCACGAGGATCGCAACATTGCGGCCCGCGTTCGTCCTGTCGCGAAATTCTGCAGCCGTAAACGTCCCCACCTCGCTGGTGCGCGTGAGATCCTGCGCAATCGCGCCCAGATCGACGAGCGCGTCGCGCAAGAAAAACCGGTCCGTCGCCACTTCGACGAGTGTGCCCATGCGCGCCATCGTCTTGGCGAGCTTGCGCACCGTGCCGAGCGGTTGGCCGAGCGCTTCGGCCATTTCGCGCGCCAAGGGCGGGCGAAAGCGTTCCCCCGCGATCAGCTTTTCCATGCGCTCCCACAATTTGGCATCGGCGCCGGCCAAACTCGACGTGTGCTCGGCGAGACGAATGTGCCCCGCCTGCACGACGAGGCGTTCGCTGGCGGCCACCATCGCGAGCATCGCCGCAAACACCGGCTTCGTCGGTCGGGGCGACAGTTTGAGACGTAGCGCCTCGCTCGTCATACCCGTCAGCGCCGGCATCTCCGCATGAAACGCCGCGAGGATCGCCGTCATCGCCGCCTCTGCCGTGGCGACCGTCTCGGTCGCCGCCGCCCAGCGCGTATCGCCCACCGTCGCCAGCACCGGCTCGATCAGGGCCACGTCGAAATCGATCTCATCGGGCGTCAAGCCGCGATCGATCGCAAATGCACCGATATCGACGACACCCGGCGCGAGCTCGAGCAGCCGCGCCAACGACTCACCCGCATCGGTCAAGGCCAGCGCCGCGAGCGTGGCGCGCCGCTCGGGCGTGCGCCGCTTGCGCTGCGGGGCGCGTGGATCGATCACCGCGCCACCCGCAATCGTGCGTTCAGCGCTCGCATCGCGCAGCACGAAGCGGTCGCCTGTGCGCACCGGCAAGCCTTGCTCGAGCACCACCTGGGCGAGGCCATGCTGCCCCGGCGCCAGCTTGTCGTCGTCCAGAAGAATGACGCGCGCCAGCCGCTCGCTCGTGCCCAGATGCAGATGCGCCGGGCCCCACGTGCGAAACGGCCGCGCCTCCGTGCGCAGCAATCGCACGTCCACGTCGAAACGCAGCGTGGTTGCTGCGTGCGCTGGCGCGACCAGCCAATCGCCGCGCGACACGGTGCTCTTGTCGATGCCAGCGAGATTGATCGCGGCGCGTTCGCCCGTCACGGCGCGCGCGGCTTCGCGGCCGTTGGCGTGAATGGCCCGCACGCGCGCCTCGGCTCCTGCGGGTAAAATCAGCACCCGGTCGCCCGTCGCCACCTCGCCAGCCAGCACCACCCCCGTTGCGATCGTGCCCGCGCCCGCCACCGTGAACGAGCGATCGACCGCCATGCGCAACGCGCCGCGACTGGCGCGCGCCGGCCGGCTCCCCGCCTCCTCGATCAGTCGTGTTTTCAGCGCCGCGATGCCTTGCCCCGTCAACGCCGATACGGCCAAGATATCGGCATCGGCCAGCGCGGAACCAGCGAGCACGTCGCGTATCTCACTCTCGACCTCGCGGCGGCGGCCCTCGTCGACGAGATCGGCCTTGTTGAGCACCACGAGGCCTTCGGAAATGCCCAGCAGATCGATGATCTGCAGGTGCTCGCGCGTCTGGGGCATGACGCCGTCGTCGGCCGCCACCACCAACAGCACGAACTCGATGCTGGCCGCGCCTGCGAGCATGGTGTGCACGAACCGCTCGTGCCCCGGCACGTCGACGAAGCCCAGCACATCGCCCGTCTCCAGCGGCACGTAGGCAAAGCCCAGTTCGATCGTGATGCCGCGCGCCTGCTCCTCCTTCAACCGATCCGTCTCGACGCCGGTCAGCGCCTTCACCAGCAGCGTTTTGCCGTGGTCGATATGACCAGCCGTCCCAACAATCATAACGTCGCCTACTCCCGAGCCCGCGAACGGGCCGAACATGCCACACGGCGGCCCAACCCGCCACCGCAGGCGACGCCCTGGTGTCTGGCCTTCGGCCTGACACCGTCGCACACTCAGCCTGGTGTCTGGCCAGAGGCCAGAAACCTGTGTTCCACGCACTCTGGCGGCATCGATTGGGTGCTGTCGGAAAACCTGTGTCGCCAGTGGGGCTCGTCCGAGTAAGATGGGGCCAACCCAACGTATGCGCACCCCTCAGGGAAAAACCACATGAGCAAGATCGCAGCCATCACTGGGGCCGCCTCCGGCATTGGGCGTGGCACCACGAAGCGGCTTCTCGACGACGGCTGGACCGTGGTCGGTCTGGACCGCTCCACGTCTGGCCTGGACGCCCTGCGCGCCGAATTCGCGAGCGCGGGCGATCGCATTTCGACCGTGCCCTGCGATGTCGCCTCCGAGGAGAGCGTCATCAGCGCCTTCAAGGAGGTCGGCCGCCGTTATGGTCGCCTCAACGGTCTCGTCTGCTCGGCGGGCGTGCTGCGCATCGGCGCGCTCGACGCCATGTCGACGGCCGACTTCGACGATCTCTTCAACGTCAACGTGCGGGGCCTCTGGCTCAGTGCGCGCGAGGCGATGCCGCTGCTCAAGGTCGCCGGCGCCGAGCGTGAACTCGCCCGCGTCGTTTTCCTGGCCTCGATCTCGGGCATTCGCCACAAGATCGACAGTGGCGCTTATGCGGCGACCAAGTCGGCCGTGATCGCGCTCACCAAAGTCATGGCCGTCGAAAGTGCCGCGTTCGGCGTGCACGTCAACGCGATTGCGCCCGCGACCGTCGAAACGCCCATGACAGAGCCCTATCTGAAACCGCAAGCCGGCAGCAACACGCGCTATCGCACGTCGGGCACATCGCCGTTGGGGCGGATTGCGCAACCTGCCGACATGGCGGCCGTCATCCACTTCCTGATGAGCGATGCGGCCGGCTACGTGAACGGCGCTATCGTGCCGGTCGATGGCGGCACGGTCGCCGCGTTCGTGCCCAAGTGAGCCGATGAGCGACGCCTTCGTACTCGCCCACCTGTCCGACGTGCATCTGGGACCGTTGCCCCGATTCGGCAGGGCGCATTGGACCGCCAAGCGCGCGCGCGGCTGGGTGAATTGGATGCGCAAACGGCGCTCCACTCACCGGCCCGAAATCATCGCGCGGCTGTTGGAGGATATGGCCGCCCAATCGCCCACGCATCTCGCCGTGACGGGGGACCTGATCAACATCGGCCTGCCCGAGGAGTACGTGGCCGCAACCCGCTGGCTCGAACACTTCGGGTCG
>JANOKV010000656.1:0-4814 GCA_031419415.1 Hyphomicrobiales bacterium
GTGGAATAGACCAGCACTGGCATGTCAGTTCGAGGTTCGAGAATTCGGGACACTCGCGGGAGCCTCCTGTAGCATGGCGCCTGTTGCCGGATCGCCCGGCTGATACCGGACAGTGAGACCTTCGAGAATGGCAGAGCCACACCGAAAGTTCGAGCGTATTGCCTTCGTGGCGAGTGATGCATCAGAGGCCCGCCTCGCTGTCGACCGATTGGCGCGCGTCTATGGCAATGTCGAGCCGAATTCCGCCGATGTCATCATCGCCCTGGGCGGTGACGGACTGATGCTGCACACCCTGCATCGTTTCATGCACGATCGCATCCCGATCTACGGCATGAACCGGGGCTCGGTTGGTTTTCTGATGAACGAGTATAGTGAAGACAACCTGCACGATCGGCTGGCTCGGTCGGAGATGGCGCGGGTCTATCCTCTGGCCATGACGGCGACCGATCGGGCCGGTGACACGCACGAGGCGTTAGCCATCAACGAAGTCTCGATCTTTCGTGTGACCCACCAGACGGCGAAGTTGCGCATTTCAGTCGATGGTCACGTACGCCTCGGTGAATTGGCGTGCGATGGCATCCTGGTCGCGACACCCGCCGGGTCCACCGCCTACAACCTGTCGGCTCACGGGCCGATCCTGCCGATCAACGCGCCGCTCTTGGCGCTGACTCCGATCAGCCCGTTCCGCCCGCGGCGGTGGCGTGGGGCACTGCTGCCCAACACGGCGCGGATCATCATCGAGGTCTTGGAGCCAGAAAAACGTCCCGTCAGCGCGGCCGCCGACAATTACGAAACCCGTTCCGTGGTCCGCGTCGAGGTAGCCGAGGCGCGCCACATTGCCCTCGACATGCTGTTTGATGCCGGCCACAGCCTCGAGGAACGCATCTTGTCGGAACAGTTCACGTTTTGAGGCGCAGCGTCTTCTCTCTCGTTTCGGGGTTGCCACCATGTCCATCTTTCCGGTCAACGGCGCGTTGAATGTCCTGTTCGCGCATGTTGCCTACGAATTCCAAGATCTGTTCGCGGAATTGGGTGGAGGTATCCGATGCGACGTGGTTCGGACGGCGGCGGACCTCGAGGCGCGCATACCCCATGCCGACGTGTTGTCGATCTCTGGCCTGTGGCGCAACGAGCTGGCGTCCAAGGCCCCAAAATTGAAGCTCATCCAGTCGATCAGCGCCGGCACTGACCAGTATGATCGCGCGGTCTTGAAAGCCCACGGCATACGCTTGGCGAGCGCCCAAGGTGTCAACGCCAACGCCGTCGCCGAGCACGCCATCGCGCTGATCCTGTCGCTGTCGCGCCAGCTCCATCTGCTGCGCGATGCTCAACACGCTCGCCACTGGCGACCGATGCAGGGCGATCGCCGCATCCGGGAGGACGAAGTCATCGGCAAGACCGTGCTGATCGTCGGCCTGGGCCGCATCGGTCAGCGTTTGGCTGCGCTGTGCAAAGGCTTCGGCATGACGGTCATCGGTACGCGACGCGATCGGACGGCGGGAGGAGGCGCGGCCGACGAGGTGCACGAGACGGCAGCGCTGATGTCCCTTCTGCCGCGTGCCGATTTCGTGGTGCTGGCCTGCGCATTGACGCCCGAGACCACCGGGCTCATCGGCGCGCAGCAACTGGCGGCGATGAAGCCGACGGCATTCTTCGTGAACGTCGCCCGCGGCAAGGTGGCCAATGAACCGGCCCTCATCGCTGCCTTGCAGGCCAAGCGCATCGCGGGCGCGGCTTTGGATGTGACAGCCGAAGAACCGTTGCCTGCCGCGTCTGCGCTTTGGACCCTGCCGCAGGTGATCGTCACGCCACACTCGGCCGGCGAGACGGTGCGCTACGAGGACGGGGTCATTCGCCTGCTGTTGGAAAACGTCGCTCGCTTGCAGCGCGGCGAGGCTCGCCTCGTCAACGAAATCGTTTGAGGCCGCACCATGACCCATGCACCGGTCCACCTCCTGTGCCTCAGTGGCGCAGACATCATGCGCTTGGCGGAGCCGAGCCGCGTTATCGAAGCCTTGGCTGACGGGTTTCGGGCCCTGACCCGAGGCGAGGTGCAAGCGCCGGGTCGGCCGAAGATCGAAGTCTCGGGCAAGGGGCTCACGCTGGCGATGCTCGCCGTCGCGCCTGGCAAGCACATCACGAGCAAGGTCGTCAGCATCTTCGATGCCAACCATCGGCTGGGGCTGGCCAGTCATCAGGCCCTGGTGTCCCTGTTCGATTCAGAGACTGGCGTGCCGCTGGCGATCATGGACGGGGCCAGCCTGACGGGACTGCGCACAGCAGCAGCAGCCATGCTATCCGTGCGCGAATTGGCCCGCCCCGATGCCCGCATCGCAACGGTTGTCGGCGGGGGCGTTCAGGCCCGTGAGCATGTCCGCCAACTCGGGCTGGTGCGTCCCTTCGATGACATCCGAGTGTTTGCGCGGTCGCGCCCGGCTGCCGAAGAGGTGGCGTCGAACGCATCCGTCGCGCGGGTCGTCGATGACCTCCGCGCCGCCATCGCGTCATCTGACGTCGTCTGCCTCACAACCTCGTCATCGACGCCCGTGATAGATGCCGCTTGGATCAAACCCGGCACCCACGTCACGTCGGTGGGCTATGCGCCGCCTGGCAGTGAGGTGCCGCGGGCGCTGATCGATGCCGCGACGCTCTTCGTCGAAGCCAAGACCGCCTTCCAACCCGCACCCGTCGGCTGTGCCGAGTTTACCAATATCGAGGCCGTACGCGGCGCGGAATTGGGCGAAGTGCTCCTCGCGCTAGCCCCTGGGCGAACATCGCGTGATGAAATCACGCTCTACAAGTCCATGGGTAATGCGATGGAAGACATGATCATCGCCAATCTCGCCTATGCCGAAGCCCGTCGCCTGCAGGCCGGTAGCACCGTCGAGATCTAACACTCCCACGAAGACCCTGCCTATCACGCGCCACCTCGTTCTGAGTGGGGCGATCTCCCGGTATCGCGTGCGAGATCGGGCGCAAGTAGCAATCGCGCATGCGCCAGACGCGCCACTTCGACGGGATTGTGACTGACGAGGACGATGCTGCGCCCGGCAAGCCCCTCGAAACGGATGACCTCATCGACAAGCGCCGCAGTTTCGGAATCGAGCGATGCCGTTGGCTCGTCGAGCAGCAACACACTGGGTTCATCGAGGATCGCCCGCACGAGCGCCAATCTCTGGCGTTCACCGGTCGACAATTGCGCCACCGGCCGATCGAGCGCGCCGCGATCGAGCCCCAGGGCTTCGATGAGCCGATCGATGCGAGGCGATGCGGGCATGTGCGCACGCGCCGTTTCGGCCCACCAGCCAGCCTCGGCCGAGACATATCGCACCCGACGGCGCCATTGGTCGGCGGGCATCTCGCGCCGCTCCGCCCCGTCGACAAACACGTGGCCATCGATCGGGTCTAGGTCGGCAATGGCGCGCAGCAAACGTGTCTTGCCCGTGCCAGACGGGCCTTCTACGGAAAGGCATTCTCCGGACGGCACCGTGAAGGAGAGGGGCGGCAACAGCGCGATGCGGATGTGATCGACACGGAGCACGGGGGCGACTTTCGAGTTCGGATGGTCCGCAAAAAGGCCGCCATCGTAAGGTCTCGTTTCCTAGCAGCTTGGTGCGCGGGCTGCCATCCTGCACTGGAACGGGAGCGGACGCTGCCATGACCCGACGTTGCATCCCTCCGCGAATTCGGCGATAGGCTCGGCCATGTGGTCGAACAAGGTGCGCGTCATTCAGCGTCGTCCATTGCGACAGGAGATCGTTACGCGTGGTCAAGGATCCCGAACCCACACCCGAGAACGCAGATGGCGATACGCGCATCGCGCCCGATCCCCTGGCAGCGGTGTTGCCGGCACTGGCCGCTCTGGGTGCGATCGCGTCCATCGCCGCCGTGCATTGGGTCGGCCAGGAAAAGACGGCAGAGCGTAGTCGCACGCGGCGCAAGGCCAGCGTGGCGCTGCGCGATCTGGAATCGTGCTGCATGGGCCTACAAGAAATCTTCAAACGCCTGCATCGCAACGCGAGGCTCTTCGCCGGTGAAGGCCCAGCCGCGTCCTCCCCATTGAAGTTCGGCGTCCACGGACCTCGCATCGATCAAGCGCTCGTGCGCACCTACCACCAGCTTATGAACGATATCGCGTCGATGCTCGTTCTGGCGGCGCAAAACGCATTCGATGTGACGTGCGCTATCGAGGATGGTGAGATCGTTGCGCCTGAGCAGCTCTACTATGGGTTCGGCGAACAGCAGGATCACTTGAACAAGCTGCTGCAGAGTCGTGCGACGCTCAAGGTATCTGTCGAGACCGGCTTGCAGGTCGCAGACCAACTCGCAGCGATGGTGAAAGAGTTGCGCAAGTACAGAGTCGAGTAGCGTTGCGATCCGTCGACGTGAGCGCACCGTCACACAAACTTTCGACATCATCGATCCTCATCGCATCGAGATGCTCTTGACATCTTCCATCGCGCGCACAATTTTGATCGTGCGCACGACGATGATGGAACTTCCAAAGTGGTTCGTGCGTCGTCGAGTGAGTGGACGCGATTGTGATGTCGTCATCGTCGACAGACTCGTTCGTAGACTTCGATCGAACGTCGACAGAGCAATCGAGATTTCATCCACAGGGCCTTGGAAGAGTCGAATTGAATACCAAAATGAGGATTTACAGCAACACTCGGGCAGTAACTCGCAGGTTTTCCCAGGCAGTTTTCGTTTTATCAGTCAACAATGCAGATGATTATGTTCATATTTTTTTGTGCTCGAGCTGATTCGGGTGCATCTCAAAACTGAGGGAGAAAGAAAATGGCTAAGGCAGCAAA